>JAEZDB010000136.1 GCA_023429855.1 Actinomycetes bacterium | reverse complement strand
TCGACGAGCTGCGTGCGCTCGACGTCGACGAGCTCCACCTCGTCGGGCTCGACCGTGCGGCCGTCGACGCGCTCGACCACGAACCGCTCGAACCGCTCCTCGGCGAGGAGCGCGCCGAGGGCCTCGGCCGGGCGCGACGCCTGATCTACATGGCGATGACCCGCTCACGTTCGCGCGTGGAGATCAGCGTCGTCGGCGACGACCCGTCGCCGCTCTTCACCGAGCTCGCGGCCGGGCTCGCGCAAGAGGTGTCGCAGGCACCCGCCGTCGTCGCCGAGGAGCAGCAGCTGCTCGAAGCCGCCGGCGCGCTCCGCGACCGGCTCTCCCAAGACATCGCCCGCGCGGCCGCCGGGATCGCCGACCTGCGCCTCGACGGCGACATCGAGCTCACCCACGCCGTCGTGCGTGTGCTCGAGCTCGTGAAGGTCGCCGCGCTGCTCGGACGCGACCCCGACACCGAGTCGCTGGCGGACGCCATCGACGTCGTGAACCACCAGCTTGGTGCGGTCGTCTCACCGATGCAGCGGGAGCTGCTGCAGACGAGCGACCTCGACGACCGCCTGATCGCGGGCGACCGCATCGTCGCGGGCACGGGTGAGGCGGAGCCGTCGATCGCCGCGTTCCTGCCGCGCCGCGGCGAAGGTATCGGGCTCTCGGCGACCGACATCGCCACCTACCTCGCGTGCCCGCTCCAGTACAAGTTCGGCCGCGTGCTCAAGGTGCCGCGCCCGCAGACGGTGCAGCAGCGCTTCGGCATCGCCGTCCACCAGGCCGTTGAGCGCTTCCACGGCGCCGGCGGCGGCCACCTGCCGCGCCTGCTCGGTCTCCTCGACCAAGCCTGGCGGACCGGCGGCCTCGGGACCGACGAGGAGTCGCTGCAGTTCCGCGCCCGCGCCGACAAGGCGCTGCGCGACTACCACGCGCGCCTTGCGATCGGACCGGGCGAGCCCGTCTGGGTCGAGCGCCCGTTCGACTTCCGTATCGGCCGCCACGCCCTGCGCGGCCGCGTCGACCGCGTCGATCGCCTGCCCGACGGCGGATACGAGCTGATCGACATCAAGACGGGCCCGCCGCGTGAAGCCGCCGACCTCCAGCGCGACGTGCAGCTCGCGCTTTACGACCTCGCTGCGCGCGACGCCTGGAAGCTTGAGCCCACCCTGCGCTCGTACTACTACGTGCTCGACGACCACAAGGTCACCCTGGAATCGGGCGTCGACGCCGCATGGGTGACCGACACCGTCGAGCAGGTCGGCGCTGGCATCGAGGCCGAGCAGTTCGAGCCCACGCCCTCGCCGAAGGCGTGCGGGTGGTGCGATTTCCGACTCGCCTGCCCGGCCGCCGAGCGGTAGCTCTTGCGCGGCGGCGCGCCCGTCGTCCGACATGGTGGGGTGCCTAGACCGGGTTGCTGGGCCGACCGGCCAGGGCCGTTCGTACGGAGTTTGCCGCTTACTGGACGCACGTTCAGGATCTCGCAATTCGCATACTGAGGTAACCAGTTGCGGCTGCCGATTGAATGGGCATGTCGGGGGTCTCATCGAAGCTGGCTGCTGCCGTGGGCGCGGTGATGCTGGTGCTGTACCTGGCGCTCTCGCCGGTCGCCGCGTCGGCGCTCTATGTCGCCTTCGGTGGTGCGCTTGTCGTCGCCATCGTCTGGTCGGTGGCAAGCCGGCGCATCGTGGTCGGTCGCGGCGCCTGGCTCACATTCGCGGCAGCCAACGCGATGTGGGTGATCGGCGATGCCTGGTCAGGGCTGCTCGAGCTGGCCACGGAGGGGCCGCTCGGGTTCCCTTCGCCCGCCGACGTGATCTACCTGGCGGGATACCCAATCCTCATCGCGGCGATCGTCTCTGCCGCCCGCCAGCGCGGGCCGCGGCGCGACACCGTCGCTGCGCTCGACGGCTTGATGGTGGCCGCCGCTGCCGCCGTTCCCATCTGGGTGATCTGGGTGGCGCCGGCGCTGCGGGCCGAAACGCTGAGCGGGCCAGAGCTCGCCGTGACGTTGCTCTACCCGGCGTTCGACCTCGTGCTGCTCGCCTGTGGCACGCGGTACGTGCTGGGCGGGGGCCGCTGGAACCTGTCGAACACGTTGATGGTCGGGGGGCTCGGCGTCACCATCACCGCCGACATCGCCTTCAACAGCGCGGCGCTTTCCGGCGCCTACGCCGCCCCCGATCCGATCGACCTGCTCTTCCTGCTGTCGTACCTCATGTGGACGGTCGCGACGCTGCGTCCCGAGGCGCCGCAGCTGCTCGAGCCCGGCCACCGCGCTGGCGGTGTCTCGTATCGCGCACGGACGTGGGCGCTCGTGGCGATCGTCGTGCTGCCGCTCTCGGTCCTCGCGATCGCCTACATCCAGGGCGAACCCGTCGACGGTCGCGTGGTCACCGTGATCTTCGCCGTCATCTGCGCTTCGATGGTGCTGCGCCTGCGTCTCATTGCGCAGGCCGGTTCGGCGGCGTGGCAAGGCCCGGCGCTGCTCTCGGCAGCGGCCCTCGTCGTGGTGATCGTCGCGGCAGGGCTCACGAGCCTGCAGCAGCGCAGTGCACGCGCCGAAGCCACCGCCGACCAGCTGATGGAAGCGGTCGCCCACGCCGAGCGTCTTGACGGCCTCGCGGTTCGCGCCGATCGGCCTGGCGCTGACGGCTCCGCCGCGCGCGCCCAGTGGGCCGTGCAGATCGCGCGGCTGCGGCGCACCCTCGACGGCTCAGGCGTCTCCGAGTTCGACCGCACCCAGCTGGAGCGGCTCCTCATGGCGTACGAAGCCGCGCTCGGCATGCAGCTGCGGGCCGTCGACATCGGCGCACCGCGTCTCGGGAGCCAGATCGAGCGGGACGCGCTTGGCCCCGCCCATGAGGCCTTCATCGTCCGCGCGCGCGCTGATGCGGCCGCCTCAGCGGAACGCGCCACCTCGGCGGCCTACCGCGCGCGCCTGATCTCGGTGCTTGCGCTCGCCCTCTCGCTCGCCTTCGTGATGGCGGTCCTGGTGCGGTTCGGCGGGCTCGGCCGCCGCGCCGAGCTGGCCCACCAGGCCCTGCACGACCCGCTCACCGGACTCCCGAACCGCGGCCTCGTGGAGGAGCGGCTCCGACAGGCGCTCGCCCATCCGCGACGCGGCATGCAGGGGCTGGTCCTGCTCGATCTCGACGACTTCAAGGCGCTGAACGACTCGCTCGGGCACGAGGTCGGCAACG
The DNA here is from genome assembly GCA_023429855.1 of Actinomycetes bacterium. Taxonomy (GTDB): domain Bacteria; phylum Actinomycetota; class Thermoleophilia; order Solirubrobacterales; family Solirubrobacteraceae; genus JAGIBJ01. The sequence goes on along the minus strand of JAEZDB010000136.1, from coordinate 4,819 downwards.
AGCTGATCCTCGCGCTCGGCAGTCGCCTCGAAGAGGCGCTGCCGACCTCGGGCGGCATGCTCGCCCACGTCGGCGGCGACGGGTTTGCCATCGTCCTCCACGACATCGCAAGCCCCGCGTGCGCGGTGGCCGTGGCACGCGACATGCTCGAGACGTTGGACGCGCCCTTCGAGATCGCTGGGACGAGTCACGTGGCGCACGCCTCCGTCGGCGTCGCGGTGGCCGCGGGCGCCGGCGACGGCAGCCCGACCGAGCGGGCGGCGACGACGCTGCGCGACGCCGAACTTGCGATGTATGCGGCAAAGGAGCGAGAGGGCAACTCGCTCGAGCTGTTCACCGCCGAGATGCATGACGCCGCCGCCAAACGGCTTGAGCTCAAAGCCGAACTGGCCCGCGCGATCCGTGAAGAGCAGTTCACGCTCGCCTACCAGCCGATCGTCGACATCGCTGCGCGCGAGGTCGTGGGCTACGAAGCGCTCGTGCGGTGGGTCCACCCCGACCGCGGCTTCGTGTCGCCGGTCGAGTTCATTCCGCTCGCGGAGCAGACGGGCCTGATCGTCGAGCTCGGCACCTGGGTCCTGCGCGAAGCGTGCCGCCAGCTGGCCGCGTGGCGCGACGCTGCGCTGCCCGAACGCTACGTCGCCGTCAACGTCGCCGGATTGCAGCTGCAGCGCGAGGACTTCGCCGAGGCCGTGGCCGCAGCCCTGGCCGCCAGCGGCCTCCCGCCGGAGGCCCTCCTGCTCGAGGTTACGGAGTCGTCGCTCATCCACGACATCGAGGGCAGCCAACGCCGCATGAACGCCGTGCGCGAACTCGGCGTGCGGTTCGCCATCGACGACTTCGGCACGGGCTACTCGTCGCTCTCGTACCTGTCGCGCTTCCCGCTTGACGTGCTCAAGGTCGACAAGTCGTTCATCGACGAGATCGCGACGAGCCGCCGTGGCCGGGCCATCGTCGATGCGATCGTGAACATGGCGGCGAGCCTTGACCTCGCGGTCGTCGCCGAGGGCATCGAGCAGGCCGAGCAGCTGCAGGCCCTGGCCGAGATCGGCTGCGGCCTGGGGCAGGGCTACTTCTACGCGCGCCCGATGCCCGCCGCTGAGGTGCCCGGGTTCGGGCTCGAGCCTGAGCTGCGGCTCGTAAAGACGGCGAAGTCCGCGTAGGCGGACCGCCCCGTTGACCGCCGGTGGCCCGGGCCGGCCACCCGCGCCTTTCTAGCGTGGGTGGCGTATGACGATGGGTGCTTCGAAGATCGCCAAGGGCGCCGCCGCGGCGCCGCGGTTTGCCATGGGGCGGCTCCTGTGGCCGCTTGCCGCCGTGCGCGCCGGCCGGGCCGTGCACGCGCATTGGCAGTCGCGTCTGACGCCGCGCCAGCGCCGCCAGACGCTTGCGCTGTTGCGCGCAAGCCGCGGTCGGCCTTCACGCCTGACGCGCCGCCAGCGCAAGCAGCTGCATGGGCTGCTCGACACGCTCGGACCAGTCGCGCTGCTCCGCAATGCGGCCATTGCGGCCTCGCCGATTCCGGCTGCGCCGAAGCGCAAGCTGCTGCGGCGGTAGCCGAGCCGCCGACGACGCCGCGAAGATCGTCCGGCAGCGACGATGACGACTAACCCTCGCTCGGGCCGCGCTGGCGCAGGAAGCGCTGGAACTCGCGGGCGAGAAGGTCGCCGTCGGGCAGCGCCTCAGGGTCGGCCATCTCCGCCTGCTCGCTCGCGGCCTGCTCCTCGAGCTTCTCGACCCACGCGGCGACCGACGGGTCGCCGGAGACCGCGCCGCTGACACGCTCCTCGAACTCGCGGGCGCCCTCTTCGAGCGCCGTCGCGTTCAGCGTGACGCCGCAGAGCTTCTCGACGCCGCGGACGAGCGACAGGGCGCCGTTGGGGTTCGGCGCCGAGACGTAGTGCGGCACGCTCACCCAGAGCCCGACGACCGGGATCTCCGCCTTGATCGCGGCCATGTGGATCGGGCCGAGCAGACCGGTTGGGCCCTCGTAGTCGGGGCGGTGCAAATCGAGGCGGTCGAGCAGACCCTCATCGGACCCGATCGCCATGAGCGGGGAAGGGCGGGTGTGGGGCACGTCGCCCATCAGCGACCCGAGCGTCACGATCATCTGCGCGCCCATCGTCTTGGCCACCTCCGCGACCGAGTCGGCAAACGACGGCCAGTGCGTCGACGGCTCCGGGCCCATCAGCGTGATCAGATCGCGCGGGGCGCGGGCTGCACGGGCCGCGCGGTACTCGATGTTCGGCCAGCGCAGGTCGCGCACGACGCCGTCGCGCACCTCGATGTACGGCCGCGCTGCCTGGAAATCGAAGAGCGACTCGGGGTTGTAGCTGGCGAACGTCGACGACTGCAGCTGGCGGCCGACGGCAGCGAGGGCCATGGTCGACGCCTGCCCGGCGTCGCTCCAGCCGCGAAACGCGCACACCAGCGCGGGGGCGCGGAGCCCCTCCGGACGGTGATCCCAGCGAAGTGCCTTCACATGGTTCACGCTACAGGAACCGCGATGACGCACCCGACGCCCGAACCGCCAATGCCAGCCGCCCCTGCGGGACCGCGAACGGTCGCGGAACTCGCCGAGCGCCAGGCGGTCGACGGCGTCTTCGCTGTGGTTCGCGCCGACCGGCTGACCGCCCGCAGCGGCCAGCCCTACCTCGCGCTCCAGCTGCGCGACCGCACCGGGGTGATCGCGGCGCGCGTCTTCCGCGACGCCGACGCGACCGCGGCCCGCTTCCGCGTCGGCGACGCCGTGCGCGTGCGCGGCCGCGTGGAGCGGTTCCGCGAGCAGCTGCAGATCGAGGTCCAAGGGCTTGTGCGGGCCGAGGGCGTCGACCCCGCGCAGCTTCTGCCGACCGCCTACCGCGACCTGCCCGAGCTGGAGGGCTTCCTCGAGCACCAGGCGGCCGAGGTCCACGACCCCGGCCTGCGGGCGCTGCTGTCGTCGCTGCTGACCGACGCGGAGCTGCGGGAGGAGCTGCGCCGCGCGCCGTGCTCGCGCAGCGGCCACCACGCCTACCTCGGCGGCCTCATCGAGCACACGGTGGCCGTCACCCAGCTCGCCTGGGAGCTGTGCGCGCTGCACCCGCGACTCGACCGCGATCTGCTCGTCACCGCGGCGATCGTCCACGACCTCGGCAAGACCCGCGAGTTCACCTACGACGCGTCGATCGGCCTTAGCGAGGCGGGTCGCATGCTCGGTCACCTCGAGCTGACGATGCAGCTGCTCATCGCGCACCGCCCCGAGTCGCTGGGCGACGACCGCTGGCTCTCGCTGGCGCACTGCGTGCTCGCGCACCACGGTCCTGGAACGACCCCGACGGGGTCGTTCCAGTCCTATGAGGCACTGGCGCTTTACCGGCTCAACCTCGTCGACGCCGAGCTCAAGGGCGCCTTCGAGAACGGCCTCTAAGTCGTCGGTCCCGGGGGCGCTGCGCGGCGCTCGCGCCGAACCCCGCGCAGCATCTGGGCGGCGATCAACAGCATGAGGACCGCAAAGCCGAGTCTCAGAACCGCTTCGGGGGCGATCTCGGCGATCGACGCGCCGACTGCTGCCCCGGCGATGCCGAGCACGCCGAGCGTCAGGCCTTCTTTGACGCGCAGGTTGCCGTAGTGGTGGTGGCGGGCCGCCGCCGCGATCGACATCGGCACCATCGCCGCGAGCGACGTCGCGATCGCTTCGCGTTCCCCGAAGTCCTGCGTGTAGAGCAGCACCGGGACGATGAGGATCCCGCCGCCGATCCCGACCATGCCGCCGAGCATGCCCGCGAGGAAGCCGGCGATACCCAGGACGACGGGTTGGGAGACTGAGGTTAGGTCGGGCGCGGAGCTGTAGCTGTTGTGGATCTCCCAGCCGGTCAGCGCGGTCTCCACGGAGGCGAGGAGCGGACGCAGCAGGTCGATCGCGCCGACGATCAGCAGCAACGCCAGTCCGATCGAGATCCACGCGCGCGGCACACGCTGCTGCAGCGACGTGCCGACGACGGCGCCCACGATCGCTGGCACCGCGACCACGGCCGCCACTCTCCAGGCGACATTGCCGTAGATCGCGTGCGTGATCGTGCCGGCGGTGGCGATCACGGTGATCGCCGCGAGCGACGTGGCCGTGGCGACGCGCGGGTCGTAGGCCAGCAGCAGAATGAGCAGCGGCACCATGACGCTGCCGCCGCCGACGCCGAACAGGCCGCTGTACACCCCAGCCGCCGTCCCGATCCCGAGCAGGAGGAGCCGCGGGTGCGCGGGGTTCGTGGCGGGGTCGGCTGGTGTGGCGGCGCTCATCTGGCCCGTGCCGACCCGCCGACTGGGCGAGCTTGCGGCGACGGCCCGGCATACTAAGGACATGGCATCCCACGAGCCGGTCAGCAGCGCTCCCGCCACTGCGGAACCGCCAGCTCGCCTGCTTGACCCGAGCGCCGCCGAGGTTGCCGCGCACCTGGCGGCCGGAGCGGCTCAGCTGGCGGTGCTACTCGACTTCGACGGGGTCCTGTCGCCGATCGTCGACGATCCCTCAGCCGCCCGGCCCGACCCGGCCTCCGCTGCTGCGGTCGCGGCGCTCGCTGAGCGGCTTCCGCTGGTGGCCTGCGTCACCGGCCGCCAGGCGTTGCAGGCCCGCGGGCTGCTCGGGGTCGACACGATCGCCTACACCGGCCTCCACGGCGCGGAGGTGCTTCAGCCTGGAGCGAGCGAGCCCGTCGTGCCGACGGCCTTTGCCGCCGACGCGCAAGCCGTCGCGGCGATCCTCGAGGCCGCTCGCGCCGAGCCCGAAGGTCTGGCGGGCCTCGACGTGGAGGAGAAAGGGCCGATCGCGGCGCTGCACTGGCGC
>JAEZDB010000402.1 GCA_023429855.1 Actinomycetes bacterium | reverse complement strand
GGCAACGACATCAAGAACGGCACGTGGCCCGACCGCCCGCTGCGGCGCCGGCGGGGCCGGTCGGGCAGCGACATCAGAAACGGCACGTGGCCCGACCACCCGGCCTGCGCCGCTTGCCAATTCAAGTCTAAATCGATTAGGAAACGCAACTCAGTGCGCTTTGCCCTATAGTCCTCAAACTCAACCTGGTTTACCTGGTTTCTACTCACCGCTCCCTGAGGACCTATGCGCACTCGATCGATCAGCTCCGCCTTCGCGGCCGCCGCACTCGCCGTCGGACTTGCCGCCTGCGGCGGCGCCAGCGACTCCACGTCGGACTCCGGCGAGGCGAGCGCAGCCGAGGGCAGCGCCAAGCTCAGCCTCGTCGCCTACGCCGTTCCGAAGCCCGGTTTCGACAAACTGATTCCGGCCTTCCAGCAGACCGAGGCCGGGAGGGGCATCACGTTCACGCAGTCCTACGGCGCCTCCGGCGACCAGTCGCGCAAGGTCGAAGCGGGCCTAGCGACCGACGTCGTCAACTTCTCCGTCGAGCCCGACGTGACCCGCCTCGTGAAGGCCGGTCTCGTCGACAAGGACTGGAACCAGGACGCCAACAAGGGCCTCGCCTTCGGCTCGGTCGTCACGATCGTGACCCGCGAGGGCAACCCGAAGGGCATCAAGGACTGGGACGACCTGCTGAAGCCCGGGATCGAGGTCGTCACCCCGAACCCGTTCTCCTCGGGCTCGGCCAAGTGGAACCTGCTCGCCCCGTACGCGGCGAAGAGCAACGGCGGCCAGGACGAGCAGGCCGGCATCGCCTTCATCGACCAGCTCGTCAAGGACCACGTGAAGGTCCAGCCTAAGTCGGGCCGCGAAGCCACCGAGACCTTCCTGCAGGGCACCGGCGACGCGCTGCTGACCTACGAGAACGAGGCGCTGTTCATCGAGCGTGAGGGCGAGAAGGTCGACCACGTCACCCCGCCGACCACGTTCAAGATCGAGAACCCGGTCGCGATCCTGAACACGTCGAAGCATCCGGAGCAGGCGAAGGCCTTCAAGGACTTCCTCTACAGCGCCGAAGGCCAGAAGCTGTGGGCGCAGGCGGGCTTCCGCCCGGTCGACGCCACCGTCCTTGAGCAGTACAAGGCCGACTTCCCGGATCCGCAGAAGCTCTGGACGATCACGGACCTCGGCGGCTGGGGCGAGGTCGACCCGAAGCTGTTCGACCCCGACAACGGCACCATCGCCAAGATCTACAACGACGCGACCTCCTAGGTCCGGCACCCGGACCTCCCGAGCCCGATGGCTGCCACCACCACGACTCCCGCGAGCCCCGGCGCGCGTGCGGCCAGCAGGCGACGCCTGTCGCGGCGTACGGCCGGTGGGGTGGGGCCCGTCGGGCTTGGCGTCGCCACGCTTTGGCTGAGCGTGATCGTCTTGCTCCCGCTGGCCGCGATCACGGCCAAGTCGCTTGAAGGCGGCCTCGGCGGGTTCATCGACGCGATCGATGCGCCCGCCGCTCGTGCGGCGCTGCTCGTCACGCTCAGCGTGTCGGTGGTCGTCGCCCTGATCAACGTGGTGCTCGGCACCCTCGTCGCATGGGTCCTCGTGCGCGACGAGTTCCCAGGCAAGAGCCTCGTCAATGCGCTGATCGACCTGCCGTTTGCGTTGCCGACGATCGTCGCGTCGATCGTGCTGCTCAGCCTCTACGGGCCGCAGAGTCCGATCGACGTGCAGCTCAACGCGACCCGCCCCGCGCTGGTGATCGCCCTGCTGTTCGTGACGTTGCCGTTCGTCGTCCGCTCGGTGCAGCCGGTGCTGCTCGAGCTCGACCAGGAGGTCGAGCAGGCCGCGGCGTCGCTCGGGGCGAGCAACCTCGTGATCTTCCGCCGGATCGTCTTGCCGACGCTGCTGCCGGCGATCCTCTCCGGGGCCGGCCTCGCCTTCACGCGCGCGATCGGCGAGTTCGGCTCGGTCGTGCTGATCGGCGGCGGCATCCCGAAGGAGACCGAGGTCGCCTCGCAGTACATCCAGAAGCAGATCGAGATCGACCGGCCGATCAACGCGGCCGCCGTCTCGGTCACGCTGCTGCTGATCGCGTTCGTCGTGCTGTTCGTGCTGCGGTACTTCGCCAGTCGCACCGCCGTGCGGGAGGAGCGCGCGTAATGGTCATCGGCCGCAAGACCACCCTCTCGCTGCGCGTCGTCGCGCTGGCGTACCTCGGCATCCTCGTCGCGGTTCCGGTCCTCCTCATCTTCTACCGCACCTTCGAAGCGGGCTTCGGCGCGTTCTGGGAGCAGATCACGACGCCCGCTGCGATCTCCGCGCTCTCGCTCTCGCTGCTGATCGTCGCCATCGTGGTGCCCGTCAACGTCGTGTTCGGCGTCGTCACGGCCCTCGCGCTGGTTCGCGGGCGGTTTCGCGGCCGCGGGGTCGTGCAGGCGATCGTCGACCTGCCGTTTGCGGTGTCGCCGATCGTCGTCGGCGTGTCGTTGATCCTGCTGTGGGGCTCGGCCGGCTGGTTCGGCTTCGTCGAAGATTCCGGGCTCAAGATCATCTTCTCGCTGCCCGGCATGGTGCTCGCCACGATCTTCGTCACCTTGCCGTTCGTCGTCCGCGAAGTCGAGCCGGTGCTCCATGAGATCGGCGACGAGCAAGAGCAAGCGGCGGCGACCCTCGGCGCCTCGCGCTGGCAGACCTTCTGGCGGATCACGCTGCCGGCGATCCGGTGGGGCCTGACCTACGGCGTCGTGCTCACCATCGCCCGGTCGCTCGGCGAGTTCGGCGCGGTGATCATGGTCTCGTCGGGCATCGCCGGCGAGTCGCAGACGCTCACGTTGCTCGTGCACTCCCGCTACATCGACGACCACAACACGTTCGGGGCCTATGCCGCCTCGACGCTGCTCATGATCCTGGCGCTCATCACGCTTCTGCTGATGACCGTGCTCGACCGCAAGAGGACCGACGCATGACCGCGACCGAAAAGCCCGAGGCGACCCAGGTCGCCGGCAGCCTGACGACGGCCGATCAGCTGCACTCGCTCGTGGGCGGCAGCGACGCGATCGCGACCGGCTCGCACGCGATCGAGGTCCACGCCCTGGAGAAGCACTACGGCGACTACCACGCCCTGCGCGACATCAACCTCACCATCCCGAGCGGCTCGCTGACGGCGCTGCTCGGCCCGTCGGGCTCGGGCAAGTCGACGCTGCTGCGCTCGATCGCCGGCCTCGAGGTGCCCGATGGCGGCACCGTGCTGATCGGCGGCAACGACGTGACCTATGTGCCGCCGCAGGAGCGTGCGATCGGGTTTGTGTTTCAGCACTATGCGGCGTTCAAGCACATGACCGTCCGGCAGAACGTCGGCTTCGGCCCGTCGATCCGCAAGCAGCCCAAGGCGGAGATCGCCAAACGCGTCGACGAGCTGCTGGAGATCGTCGGCCTCGGCGGCTACCAGGACCGCTACCCGTCGCAGCTCTCGGGCGGCCAGCGCCAGCGCATGGCCCTCGCGCGCGCGCTCGCCGTGCAGCCGAAGGTCCTGCTGCTCGACGAGCCGTTCGGGGCGCTCGACGCCAAGGTCCGCGAGGACCTCCGTGCCTGGCTGCGTCAGCTCCAGTCCGAGACCGGGGTGACGACGGTCCTCGTCACCCACGATCAGGAAGAGGCGCTCGACGTCGCCGACCACATCGCGGTCATGAACGAGGGGCGCATCGAGCAGTGGGGGAGCCCGCGCGACGTCTACGAGACGCCGAGCAACGACTTCGTCATGTCGTTCCTCGGGCCGACGGCGATCCTCCGGGGCGAGCTGGTCCGTCCGCACGACCTCGTGCTCTCGCGCGAGCAGATCGACGATGCCGTGCCGGTGACGGTCGACCGGATCGTGCACCTCGGCTTCGAAGTCCGCGTCGAACTGCGCGACGGCGAAGGCGCCGAGCTCTCGGCCCAGATCACCCGTGGCGAGGCCTCGCGACTGGAACTCGGCGTGGGCCAGCAGGTCTTCGTGCGGCCAGGGCAGCACGGCGACCATGCGAGGGCGGTGTAGCGGCGAGGCTCGCTGCTGCTTAATCTTGGGGCTGGACGGTTCCCGGACCGGTCGCGCTGCGGCCGGGCCGCGATGGTGCCGTTCGCCTTCCATGCCGATCCGCACGCCTCGCTTTTCGTCTCGCGCCAAGCCCGACAGGGGCGTGGCGCCAGCTCCGCCGGTCCGGCAGACCACGCGCGAAGCGATCTACCGCCAGGAATTCACGCGCTGGAGCACGATCGCGACCTGGGCGTCGCTCGCCGCCGCCGTCGGGTTGATCGTCTTGGCCCTGGTCCCAGGGACCTCGGCGAACGACCAGACCGTCTTCCTCGTCGCCGCGCCCGGTGCCGTCATGCTGGCCGTCCTCGCGCGGCTCGCGCCAGCGACGCCCACTGCCTCTTGGGTACTTGCCTCGAACCTCGGCAGCACCGCGCTGATCACCGGAATCGTCGCCACCGCCGACCACACGGCCGCCTTCCCGTACTTCTACGTATGGCCGGTGCTGAGCGCCAGCTACCTGCTGGTGCGGCGCTGGGCCGACGGCGTCGGCGCGCTCGCGGCCGCCTGCCTGCTCGGCGCGCTCGCGCTGCGGCCCGACGGCTTCGACGTGCTCTTGTGGGCGCAGGTCGTGCTCGTCAACGCCGGCGTGGTGCTCGCCGCCCGCGGAC
>JAEZDB010000377.1 GCA_023429855.1 Actinomycetes bacterium | reverse complement strand
AGCCTGAGCTCGCTGAGGACCTCTTCGCCTTCCTCGGGCTGCCGGTGACGGCGACGGTCGAGATGCTGCGCAGCCGTGTCGACAAGGTCGGCGAGGTCAACCGCAAACGGCGGCCCGACCGCGAACGCTCGCTCGTCGACGAACTGCTGATGCACTGCCGCGAGCTGCTCGTCGACGGCGACCCGGCGGACTACCGCGCTGGGCTCGCCGCCGACGCGGCAGGGCCGGGTGCCGAGTCTGCCGTTCCGCCGGTGCCGACACCCTCGGCTACGGCGCCGGAGCCCGCTGCGCTGCCCTCGGCCGCCATGGTCGACGCCGCGCCGGGTGTGGAGGCCCTCCGGGTGGCCCGTGAAGCCGACGGCGCCGTGCGGCTCAGGTGGGCCTGGCCCGTCGGGGTGACCGAGGTCTTTGTCGCCGTGGGCGACGCCGAGGACCCCGATGCCGCCGGGCCGCCGAGCCGCAAAGTCACCAACACGAAGTACGAGATCGACGGCGGCGCGCGCTTCACCGACGTGCCCGCCGGCGCGACGCTGACGGTCTTCAGCGGGCGGCGTGACCAGGCCGGACGGCTCTCGTGGGCGACTGCGCCGCAGCCGCCTGCGACGATCGCGCCATGAGCAGCCGTCTCGAACAGGTCGCCGACGGACTGCTCGCGCTGGCGGGCGACCGCCTCTCACCCGACGGTGTCGACCTGCCGCGGCACTACCTGCGCGCCGCGCGGGCGCTCGCGGAGACGGAGTTCGCCGCGCATCAGGTCGCCGGGATCGATCCGCTCGTCGACGCCGAGGCGCTCCGCGCGGGTGGCGACGCGAGCTACACCGCGATGGAGGCCGCGGGCACGCTTTGGGCGCTGGCCGTGCGGCTGCGCTCGCGCTGCACCGGGCTGCATGCCGACGAGGCGGCCGCCCCGCTGTGCGTCGAGCTGATGGAGCTGGCCGCCGAAGGCCCCGACCACGACCCCGGTCAGGCCGGTCTCGACGCCGCGGCGCGCTCGCTCGTGCTGGCGTCGTTCGTCGTCGACATCGCCACCGACAACCCGCTCGCGCTGCGCGACGCGCCCTTCGTCGACCCGGCGGTGCACCAGATCGTCTCCCAGGGTGTGATGAACCTGCTTCGCCTCGCGGTGGCGTTCCAGGAAGACGCCGGTCTGCGCTAGGGGCAACCGGGTCCGAAAGCCCGGCCAGGCGACGGGTAAACCACCCCAGGTGGCCGCCCGAGGTCGAGTGCTAGTCGGCCGCGAGCAGGTCTTCGTAGAACTCGACCCAGACCCGCTCGGCACCGAGGCCGGCGCGCAGCGCGATGAGCGGCCCCTGCGGCAGGTCGGGTGGGAGCGCCTCCCCGGCGGCGAGCAGACGCTCGTACTCGGCGAGTTTGGCGCGGTGCTGCGGCAGCATCTTCTCGGCGACGGCCTTGGGGTCGGCGCCGAAGAAGACGCCGAGCAGGGCCGGGATCCGATACTCGGGAAGCTCGATCGGCGGGTCGGCGACCCACGCGGTGATCGCCGCCTCACCCTCCGGGGTCGTTGAGTACGACTTGCGCCGGCGGCCGCCGGCTTCCTGCTCGACGCGCAGCAGGCCGCGCGCGACGAGCTTGTCGGGCGCGGCGTAGAGCTGGGAGTGGGGGAACTCCCAGAAGTAGCCGAGGCTGCCAGCGACGCCGGCCTTGAGGTCGTAGGGCGTCGCCGTGCCGGCCGCGCGGACCAGCCCGAGGACGACGACCTCGACGGGGGAGAGGGCGGCAGGTCTGGCCGCGGGATCAGGTGCGCTTGACAATAGTCTGAATAGGACGATAGGTTTCGGATGATCCGAACAGGAGAGTCCCCGATGCTACCGCCGACCTCGACCACCTCCGATGCCGCGCCGCCTGCCGCTCGCAATTCCGGCGCACCGGCAGCTCGCGCCGGCGGCTCGGTCAGCGCCGGCGCGGCTTCTTCGCCAGCCCGCCTGGGCTTCACCGACCAGCGCGCTGAAATCACGGTCGACGCGCTCCCGATTCGAGGCGAGCTCCCCGCCTGGCTCACCGGCAGCCTGCTGCGCAACGGCCCCGCGCAGTGGGACCTGCAGGCCGGCTCGGTGAACCACTGGTTCGACGGCATGGCGATGCTGCACCGCTTCGGCTTCTCGGAGGGCACGGTCTCTTACCGCAACAAGCTCGTGCGCGGCAAGGCGGCGACCGCCTACGAGCGCGACGGCAAGCTCTCCTACAGCGAGTTCGCCAGCGACCCGTGCAAGTCGACCTTTGGCCGCGTAATGAGCCTGTTTCAGCCGGGCATCACCGACAACGGCGCGGTCAACATCTCGGTGGTCGCCGGCAAGTGGCTCGCCATCACCGAGTCGCCGATGGCGGTCGAGTTCGACCCGCACACCCTCGAGACGATCGGCTCGTTCACCCGCGCGAACGGCGCGCGCGTGCCGCTTGCCCACGAGCACAGCGACTCCAGCACCGGCGAGCTCTACGGCCTGCGGACGGCCTTTGGCCGCAAGACGGCCTACGAGGTCACCGCCACCGAGCGCACCACGGGCGCGGAGCGCATCGTCGCGCGGCTGCCGATGAAGCGGCCGTCGTATCAGCACTCGTTCGCGCTCACCGACCGCTACGTGGTCGTCGGCGACCACCCGTTCGTCGTGAACCCGCTGAGCATCCCGCTCTCGGGCAAGCCGTTCATCGAGAACTTCACGTGGGAGCCCGAGCGCGGCACGGTTTTTACTGCGGTCGACCGCAAGACGGGCCGGGTCGCCGGCACCTGGACGGCGCCGGCGAGCTTCTGCTTTCACCACGTGAACGCGTTCGATGCCGAGGACGGCGCGATCGTGATGGACCTCTGCCTCTTCGACGACGCCTCGATCGTCGACGCGCTCGCGCTGCCCGAGCGCCGCGCCGGCAACGCCGCGCCGTCGGCGATCCTGTGCCGCTACCGGCTGGAGAACGGGACCTCCACGGCGATCGCAGCGCCCATGCCCGTGGCCCGGATGGAACTCCCCCGCATCGACGATTGCAAGAAGCGCAGGCCCCACCGCTACGTGTGGGGCGTCGGGCAGGACGCCGCCTCGGAGTTCCTCGACCGCCTGGTAGTCGTCGATCTGGAGCGCGGCACGACCGTCGAGTGGTGTGAGCCCGGCAGCTATCCCGGCGAACCCGTCTTCGTGCCGCGCCCCGACGGCACCGGCGAGGGCGACGGCGTCGTCCTCTCGGTCGTCTTGGAGCCGGCGCGCGCGGCATCGTCGCTCTTGGTGCTCGACGCCGTCTCTATGACGGAGATCGCTCGCGCGGAGGTGCCGCAGCACATTCCGTTCGGGTTCCATGGCGGTCACGTGCCGTCGCTCAGTTAGCCGGCGCGCGACCGTCGCGCCGGCAGCGCAAAGCGGGGCCCGCAGCGGCCGAGTATTACGGCCTGGTGAACGCGGCGCCGTGTATCGCCAGCAATCGGCGCTCACACAAGTTGCAATCCGTTACAAACTAGGCAGGGCGGCCCGCGAAGGCTCTGCGGGACCGCCCTGAACCTTGTTACGTACGCGCGCAAGCTGGAGGCACATTTCTTGGAAGACCTGCTTACGGGGACCACCGGCGCTTGGCTGGGCCTCACGCTCGCGATCGCCATCCTGCTGACCGTCGACCTGCTGGTCCTGCGGGGCCGCGGCGGCGAGATGAGTACTCGCGCGGCCGCCGTCACCAGCGTGGTGTGGGTCGCGATCTCGTTCGTGTTCGCTGGCGTGCTCTTCGCGCTCGGCACCCAAGAACAGGCCGAGGCGTACCTCGCCGGCTACATCGTCGAGAAGAGCCTGTCGCTCGACAACGTCTTCGTCTTCCTCATCGTCTTCGGGGCCTTCGCCGTCCCGGAGGTGCGACGCGCGCGGTTGCTCACCTACGGCATCCTGCTTGCGCTCGTCCTGCGCCTGGCGTTCATCCTGGTGGGCGCGGCAGCGCTCAAGCAGGCGTCGTGGCTCAGCATCCCCTTCGGGCTCTTCCTGCTGTGGACCGGCTGGAAGCTGTGGCAGGACCGTCATGGCCACGGCGGCGAGGAGAAACTCGTCGAGGGCGTCCGCGCGAAGCTCCCGATCGCCAGCGGCGAAGCAGGCGAGCGCGAGACGTTCACCACGCGCGTCGAGGGCAAGCGCCTGCTGACGGCGGCCGGCGCGACGCTCGTCACGATCGCGCTCGTCGACATCATCTTCGCCGTCGACTCGGTCCCGGCGATCCTCGCGATCACGACCGACACGTTTGTCGTGTTCGCGGCGAACGCGTTCGCGCTGCTCGGGCTGCGGCCGCTGTTCTTCCTCGTCGCCGACCTGGTCGAGCGCCTCTACTACCTCAAGGCCGCGCTCGCGCTCCTGCTGATCTTCATCGCGGGCAAGATGCTGCTCTCCGAGTTCACCGGCAAGGTGCCGCCGCAGTACTCGCTCGGCGGTGTCGTCTTGATCCTGGGCGTCGGCGTGGTCGCATCGCTGGTGCGCGGGCGGCGCGAGCGCAAGTCCGTCTCCGCCGCGTTGTGAACGGGCGGTTTCCCAACATCGGTCGACCGGGCGAAGGCGCGTGCGCCAGACGGTATGGTCGGCCACGAACCTCGACCCTGCGTCTAAGCAACTGGAGCAAACCATGGGCGTCTCACTGACCAAGGGCGGCAACGTCTCCCTCACCAAGGAAGCCCCCGGCCTCACGGCGATCATCGTCGGTCTCGGCTGGGACACCCGCACGACCGACGGCACGGACTTCGACCTCGACGCGTCGGCGATCCTGCTGAACAACACCGACAAGGCCGTGTCCGACGGGCACTTCGTGTTCTTCAACAACCTCAAGTCGCCCGACGGCTCCGTCGAGCACACCGGCGACAACCTCACCGGTGAGGGCGAAGGCGACGACGAGCAGATCAAGATCAACCTCGCCGGCGTTCCGGCCGAGGTCGAGAAGGTCGTCTTCCCGGTCTCGATCTACGACGCGGAGTCGCGCAGCCAGAGCTTCGGCCAGGTCCGCAACGCGTTCATCCGCATCATCAACCAGAACGGCGGCACCGAGATCGCCCGCTACGACCTCTCCGAGGACGCCTCCACCGAGACCGCCATGGTCTTCGGCGAGGTGTACCGCAGCGGCGCTGAGTGGAAGTTCCGCGCCGTCGGCCAGGGCTGGGCTTCGGGCCTGGCCGGGATCGCCCGCGACTACGGCGTGAACGTCTAGCCAGGGCTCGCGCCCCACGGCTAACCTCCCCCCAACACCGCTCCCGGGCCGGTCTGCAATCCTGCGGCCGGCCCGTCGCGTATCAGGACTCCCCTTGCACCCACTCAAAACCTTCCGCATCCCGCTCGGACTGACGGTCCTCGCGATCGTGCTCTCGGCGGTCCTCGGCTCGCTCGAAATGGCCTTGATCGTCACGCTACTGGCGATCCTCGAGATCTCGATCTCGTTCGACAACGCCGTGGTGAACGCCGCCGTCCTCAAGACGATGACGGCGAAGTGGCAGCAGATCTTCTTGACCTGGGGCATTCTCATCGCCGTCTTCGGCATGCGCCTCGTGTTCCCGATCGTGATCGTCGCCGTCGCGGCGGGGCTGTCGATTCCCGACGTCTTGAACCTGGCGTTCAACGACCAGGAGCTCTACGCCCTCAAGCTCGAGGAGAGCTACCCGGTGATCGCCGCGTTCGGCGGCGTGTTCCTGCTGATGGTGTTCCTGAACTTCTTCTTCGACGAAGACAAGGACCACCACTGGCTGATCATCGAGAAGCCGCTGGCACGCGTCGGTCACATCGAGGGCATCACTGCCGCGATGGCCGCGCTGGCGCTTATCGCCGTCGCCAAGCTGGTGGCCGCCGAAGAGCACCAGCTTGAGGTGCTCGTCGCCGGTCTGGCTGGTCTCGTCGCCTACCTGCTCTCCAACGGCGCCGCCGGCGCCCTCGAGGAGACAATGGAAGACGAGATCGAGATGGAGCACGAGATTGAAGAGCGTGCGCGTCGCGAGCACCCAGACGACCCGAACGCCGCCGCTGCTGCTGCGCTCGCGGCGGTCGCCAAGGGCGGCTTTGCCAGCTTCCTCTACCTCGAGCTGCTTGATGCCTCGTTCTCGTTCGACGGCGTCATCGGCGCCTTCGCCATCTCCAAGGACATCATCGTCATCGCCATCGGCCTCGGTCTCGGCGCGCTCTACATCCGAACGCTCACGGTGTACCTCGTCCGCCAGGGCACGCTCTCGGAGTACCGCTACCTCGAGCACGGCGCGCACTGGGCCATCGGCATCCTGGCCGTCTTGCTGTTCGTGGGCATCGAGCACCACGTGCCCGAAGTCATCACCGGCTGCCTCGGGGCCAGCCTGATCCTGATCTCGTTCTTTTGGTCGATCCGGGCCAACAAGAAGGACGACGCCGCGGGCAGGCCGCACGAGCCCACCTACAGCCCGACGCACAAACACCACCACTAGAGCGCGAGGGAACAGCAATGGGCATCGACTACAACAAGCGACCCAAGGCCACTCCGTCCGCACCGGCCGATCCGCCTCCGCCGGCCGGCCGGGTCGATACGAGCAAACCGGCGCCCGCCGCGGCGCCGGTCGATACGAGTAAGCCGGCTCCGGCCGCTCCGGCGGCCGGCCCGATCTCGCTCACGAAGAAGGGTCAGTCGGTCAGCCTGACCAAGGGCGGCAGCGGCCCGGTCCGGATCAACCTCAACTGGAACCAGGCGGCGCCGTCGACCGGCGGCGGCCTGTTTCGCAAGCTCGCGGCCGGCGGCCAGATCGACCTCGACCTCGGCTGCCTCTTCGAGCTCGCCGACGGCCGCAAAGGCGTCGTGCAGGCGCTGGGCAACTCGTTCGGCGCGCTCGATCAGCCGCCGTTCATCAAGCTCGACAAGGACGACCGCTCCGGCGCTGCGACCGACGGCGAGAACCTCTTCATCTCGGCCGAGCACGCCGCCCAGATCAAGCGGATCGCCGTGTTCGCGTTCATCTACGAGGGGGCGCCCAACTGGTCGAAGGCCGGCGGCATCGTGACCGTGCACCCGCCGGCGGGCGCGCCGATCACCATCGCGCTCGACGAGACGCGCGACGGCGTCGGCATGTGTGCCGTCTGCCTCATCCACGGCGGAGCGAACGGGTATACCGTCGAGCGCCAAGTGGAATACGTCTCCGGCCACAAGCAGCTCGATGAGCAGTACGGCTGGGGCATGAACTGGGTCCGTGGCAGCAAGTGACGTCACCGCACGCGCGCTGACGCGCTTCGGCCACCTCTCGTGCGAGGCACGTGAGGGGCTCTTCGAGCACCAGCCGATTCCGATGCGCGCGGAGACCTCCGTCGAAGCGGTCGGAGCGGCGCTCGGCGCGGTGCTCTACGTGCCGGCCACGACGCCGCGGGCGGCCGAGCGGCTGCTGTCGGGCTACTGGCCGGCCGTCACGGCGGTGGTGTTCTGTCTTGAGGACGCCATCGCGGACCGCGACCTGCCGGTGGCGGAGGAGCGCGTCGTCGAGCTGCTCGAGCAGGTCCGCGCGCATGTGGAGCGTGCCGGCTCCCGCCAGGACGTTCCGTACGTGTTCGTGCGCGTCCGGGACCCGCAGCACCTCACTCGCCTCCTCGAGCAGTGGGGCGACCTGGCGGCTGAGCTCGACGGCGTCGTGCTGCCGAAGGTCGGCGCTGCCCGGGCCGGTGAGTTTCTCGACCTCGTCGCGAGCGCGCAGCGCGGACGCGACCGCCCCTTCTGGGGCCTGCCGATTCTCGAGGGCGCCGACCTCGCCCAGCGCGAGACGCGCCTCGACGCGCTGCTGAAGCTGCGCGGCGAGATCGCGCGGCACCGCTCGATCGTGCCGTGTCTGCGGATCGGCGCCACCGACCTATCGGGCCTCTACGGATTGCGGCGCCCCCGCGACTTCACGATCTACGATCTTGCGGTCGTGCGCGACATCATCGCCGACATCGTCAACGTGCTCGCCCGCGACGCCGACGCGCCACCGATCAGCGGCGCCGTCTGGGAGTACGTGCGCGAGCCGCGCGTCTTCAAACCGCGGCTGCGTCAGACGCCGTTCGAAGACGAGTTCGGCGAGGCCGAAGGGCCAGAGATCCGCCGCCGCCTGCTCTCGGGCGCCATCGACGGCCTGCTGCGCGAAGCGCTGCTCGACCGCGCCAACGGCCTGCACGGCAAGACCGTGATCCACCCGCTGCACACGCTCGCCGTCGACGCCGCCTACGTCGTCTCGCACGAAGAGTGGCAAAGCGCCGACGCGATCCGCGCTGCCCACGAAGCCGGTGA
Source organism: Actinomycetes bacterium (assembly GCA_023429855.1). Lineage (GTDB taxonomy): Bacteria > Actinomycetota > Thermoleophilia > Solirubrobacterales > Solirubrobacteraceae > JAGIBJ01. The sequence continues at coordinate 6,765 of JAEZDB010000377.1, read as the reverse complement.
TGGCGTCACGGCCAGCCCGACCGGCGAGCGGATGAACGAGCCCAAGCCGCACGCCCTCTGGGCGCACCGCACGCTGGCCCGCGCCCGCGCCTTCGGGGTACTGCGCGCCGACCACACGTTCCTCGCACTCCTGGAGCAGGCCGATGGCCGCTGACACGTCGCTCGTTCGGATCGCGGAGCGGTCCAATCCCAAGCGTTCGTTCTTGCTCGTCTCGACGGTGCTCGGCAAACACCTCCCGGTGGGCGCGGCGCGCTGTCGCCTCGCCGGGCTCGCCCTCGGGCTAGCCGTCGCCAACGACCCGCGGGCGGCAGACGCCAAGACGACGCTCCTCGACGGCACCGACGCCGAGGCGCTGAGCATGCTCGACACCATCGAGACGCAGCCACCCGTCGACGGCGGCCCGTTCGTCGTCATCGGTTTCGCGGAGACGGCAACGGCGCTCGGCGAGCAGGTCGCCACGGCGCTCGGCGCCACCTGGTGGCAGACGACCACGCGGCAGGCCTCGATCGCCGAGGCCGGCGGGCTGCGGTTCGACGAGTCGCATTCGCACGCGCCTGACCAGTGGATCGCGAAGCCCGAGGGCGGCTGGCCCGCGGGCACGCTGGTGCTCGTCGACGACGAGCTCACGACCGGCGCCACCGCATGCAACCTCATCGAGCTGCTGCACGAGCACAGCCCACGCGAACGGTATGTGGTCGCGGCGCTGCTCGACGGTCGCGGCAAAGCCGGCGGCGGCAAAGGGCCCGACAGCCCGATCAAGCAGACCGCCAAGAAGCTCGGCGTCAAGATCGACGTGGTCGCGCTGCACAAACGCGGGGCAGAGGTACGCACCGAAGCGGGCTGGAGCGGCGGCAAGCTGCCTGAGCAGCAGCACGGTCTGCGCCGCGCCGAGTCGATCCGCGAAGTCTGGCTCGGCTTCGACGGCAAGTTGCAGCACGAGGGCCAAGACGCCGAGGCGCGTTTGGCGCTGGCCGATGCCGCGATGGACGCGGCCGCCGAGGTCGGTCCGTTGCCGCGCGGCGCGCTCGTGCTCGGCACCGGCGAGCACCTCGCTTTCGCGCAGCGCGCGGCGGTCTACGTCTCGGCGCTGACGTCGTCGACGACGCGCAGTCCGGTGCTGGTGAGCGAGCTCGAGGGCTATCCGATCCGCGATGGCCTGGCCTTCCCAAACCCTGACGGCGCCGACATCGCCGGGTTCGCCTACAACGTGCACGCGGCGCGGCGGCCCGCGATCGTCGTGCACTTCCAGGACGCGGCGCACCGCGAACGGGGCCAGGCGCTGCTCGACACGCTCGTCGCGGCCGGTGCGCGCGACGTGACGGCGGTGACGCTTGCCCCCTGAGGCAGCGTCGCGGGCCTCGACGCCCCGCGTGTCGACGCCACCGCACCTCGGGTCCTACGACCCGGCCGACGTGACGATGTTGCTCACGGAGATCAGCGGCGACGGCCTCGAGCTGCCCACCGAGGTGCGCGAGTCGCTCATGCAGGGCGGCGGCCACTACGCCGAGACGCTGCCGATCGAATACGAGCCGACGGCCGAGTACGAGGCGCTGTTCGAGCAGCTGCTCACTTCCCATGCAGCGCGGATCGCGCTCCAGACGCAGGTTCTGGCTCGACGGATCATCGAAGAAGCGACGCCCGCACCGGTGTTGGTGTCGCTCGCGCGCGCGGGGACGCCCGTCGGCGTGTTGCTGCGCCGCGCGCTGCTGCGCGAAGGTATCGACGCCCCGCACTTCACGGTCTCGATCGTGCGCGAACGCGGCCTCGACCCGGTCGCGCTGCAGTACCTCACCGAGCGCTTCGACCCCGAGCGAATCGTCTTCGTCGACGGCTGGACCGGCAAGGGTGCGATCCAGTGGGAGCTGCAGGAGGCGCTCGACGAGCACGCCGCCGCGACCGGCGCGCGGATCCCGTCGAGGTTGGCGGTCCTGACCGACCCGGCGCACGTCGCCGAGCTTTGCGCCTCGCGCGAGGACGAGCTGGTGCCGTCGGCCTGTCTGAACTCGACCGTGAGCGGCCTGCTGAGCCGCACGATCATCCGCCCTGATCTGCTGCCGGCCGGCAGTTTCCACGGTGTGCGCGTCTACCGCGAGTTCGCCGAGCGCGACGTGTCGCGCCGCTACGTCGACGAGGTCAGCCGGCACTTCGCCGACGCGCCCACGTGGGCCGAGGCGCTCGCGGCGTCGCGCGACCTCGCCCCGGCCGACGGTCGTGGCCTGCGCGAAGTGCAGGCCGTGCAGGCGGAGTTCGGCATCGACAACGTGCACCGGGTCAAGCCCGGGATCGGCGAGACCACTCGTGTGCTGCTGCGCCGCCTGCCGCAGGGCATCGTCGTCGACCCGCGCCATACGCACCGGCTCGACCACATCCTGCTGCTGGCCCGGGATCGCGGCGTGCCGGTGATCGAGCGTGAGAACAGCGTCTACGCCTGCTTCGGGCTGATCGAGGACAAAGCCCAATGACGCGCGTGCTGGCCAGCGACCTCGACCGCACCCTCGTGCACGCCTCGTCGCGCCTTGCGGCGGGCGAGACGGACTCGCCGGTCATCGAGATCTACCAGGACCGTGGCATCACCGTGACGCGGCAAGCCACGCTCGACGCGCTCACGGCGCTGCACGCGTCGCAGGCGTTCGTCGCCGTGACGACGCGCTCACGGGAGCAGGTGGCCCGCATCGAGCCGGTCTGGGCGATGGCGCAGTCCGGGTGGCTCGTGTGCACCAACGGCGCGACGCTGCTCAAGGACGGGAGGGTCGACGCGACCTGGGCGGCGCGGGTCGACCAGCTCGTGGCCGACAGCGCGCCGCTAGCGCAAGCGCACCGGGCGTTCACCAACGAGTTCGGCACGCCCGAGACGGTCGACTGGATGCCGTTGCTGCGCGACTGCGACGGCGTCTTCCTGTACTGCACCCTCAAGCTCGACTTCAGCCCGAGGGATCTCGAGGACCGCGCCAACGCGCTGCTTGCGCCGCTCGGCTGGCACGCGATCCTGCACGGCCGCAAGCTGTACTCGCTGCCGACCGGGATCTGCAAGGGCCGAGCGGTGCGCCACCTCCGCGAGCGCCTGGGCATCGAGGAGCTGATGGCGGCCGGCGATTCGATGCTCGACGTCGAGCTGCTGCTGGCTGCCGAACGTCGGTGGTGCCCGATCGACGGCGAGCTGGTGGCGATGGACGCCGTGCCCGACGGCACGCGCCTCACGCGCCACGGCCACGTCGGCGCGGGCGAAGAGATCGCCCTCGACGCCCTCGCGTGGGCGACCGGCATCGCCGCCGCCAGCTAGGCAAGACAACTCGGCGGCATTCCACCGCCCCTGCGGCGGAGAACCGACGTGTCGCGTCGATTGCGGATTTCTACGGTTGACCCATGCTCCGGTCAATCGCCTTCGCCTCGCTGCTCAGCGGCGCCTGTCTGCTTGCAGCGGCGCCCGCCGGAGCGGCCACGTTCAACGTCGTCACCACCGCCGACTCTGCCGACGCCTCCACCGAGGACGGCGTCTGCAACGGCGGTGGCGCGGTCGGCGGGCAGTGCACGCTGCGCGCCGCCATCGGGCAAGCGCAGTTCACGCCGGGAGCCGACCGCATCGTGGTTCCAGCGGGCACCTACCAGCTGCTCGACGGCCTCGGGGAACTCGCGGCGACCAGCACCGTGACGGTCGAGGGGGCGGGGGCACGGCTCACCACGATCAGGGCCGCGGGCGGCAGCCGGGTGATGACGGCCACCGGCAGCATCACCCTGCGCGACGTCGGCATGACAGGCGGCAATCTGGAGAGCGGCACCCATGCCGTCGGTGGCGGGCTCCAGGTGGCGTCGGGCGACGTGACGCTCGAGCGCGTCGCGGTGTACGGCAACACGCTCGCCTCCGCCACGAACGCACGCGGCGGTGGCGTCGGGATCTCGGGCGGCAGCCTCACCATCCTGGACTCGACGGTCTCAGGCAACACGGCCGTGGGCCGCGTGGGCGCGTCGAGCGGCGGGTCGGCCTCCGGGGGCGGCGTCGCGATCGGCGCGCCAACCGTGATCCGGCGCTCCACGATCTCCGGCAACACGACGCGCTCGTACGGCGCAGGGATGTTCTCCTCTGGTGGCGGTGTGAACGCGGGCGACGAAACCACCCTCGAGCACGTGACGCTGGCCGGAAACACCGCGGCGACCGTCGCCGACAGCAGCGGCTTCCGGCAGGGCGGCAACCTCTACGTCCAAGGCAGCGGGCAGCGGCTCGTCTCCGGCTCGATCTTCACCGGCGGGGCTGCGAGCAACGGCCCCAACTGCTTCGTGGCCAGCGGCGCGGTGACCGAGCCGGCCAAGAACATCTCCAGCAACGCCGACTGCATGGGTGGCGCGAGCATCAAGAACGCCGTGCTCCAGCTCGGGGCGCTCGCCAACAACGGCGGGCCGACCGACACGCTCCGCCCGGCGCTTGGTTCGCCAGCGATGAACGGGGCGGCCAGCTGTGGCACGCGGACGACCGATCAGCGCGGCGGCCCGCTGCCCGCGGGCCCCGCCTGCGACCTCGGAGCGATCGAGGTCGGCGCCGATCGGCGGATCGCGCTGCAGGCATCGAAGACCGCACCTGCCGCAGGCGACGACGTGACGCTCATCGCGACGATCACCAACGACGGCCCCGACGACACGTCGGCCGAGTCGGTGACGCTCGAGCTGCCGGCCGGCGCGATCGCGACCACCGCGACGTCGACGGTCGGCACCTGCACCGCCGGCGCGACCGTGACCTGCCAGATCGGGACGCTCGCCGACCACGCCGCCGCCACGGTCATCGCCACGGTGCGCGCCACCGGCGCTGCGGGCACCATCACGGCCAAGCGCGCCGGTGCCCTGCCGGATTCCAAACTTGCCAACGACGCTGCCAGCGTCTCGCTCGGTGCCGCACCGACGACCCCCTCTGGCGGCAGCGCAGGCGAGCCCGTCGCGACGCCGCAAGCTCCCGCGGCCCCGGCGGTGACGGGACTGAAGCTGGTGCGCAAGCCGACGCTCAAGCGCGGCACGCGCATCAGCTTCAGCCTCTCTCAGGCTGCCACGGTGAAGGTCGTGACGGAGCGCCTGCTCCCGGGGCGCCTGGCGAAGGCCAAGTGCAAGGCTGGGGCGAAGCGCGGCAAGCGCTGCACCGCCGCCAGGCAGCTCGACACCCGCACCGTGAGCGCCGCTGCGGGGCTCGTTGAGGTCGCGGTCCCCGGCAAGCGCTTGAAGAAGACCGGCAAGATTCGCATCACCGTCGTCGCCACGGCTGCGACCCGCACCTCGGTGCCCGTCAAGGTCGAGGCGAAGGTCGGGCGCCGCTAGGCGTGGGCCGGCTCCTCGAGCAGTTCCCACGCCGGGAACGGGTCGGGGAGCGACCGCCACGCTGAGCGGCCGGCGGCGAACTCGTCGTCGGTGAGGAGGCAGGCGTCGAGCTTCGCGCGCACGGCCTCCTCGTCGAGGTCGCTGCCGATGAAGACGAGCTCCTGGCGCGGCTCGCCCCAGTACTCCCACGGGCCCGCGGCGCCGACGGTGAGCATGCGACCGGCCTGCGACCACTCGCCGGCCAGCTCGGCCTTGGTGGCGAGCCAGAAGAAGCCCTTGGCCCGCAGGATGCCGTCCCAGCTGCTCGATGCCACTTCGTGGAGGCGCGCGGGGTGGAAGGGGCGATCGGCGCGGTAGGCGAACGTGGAGATCCCGTACTCCTCGGTCTCGGGCGTCTCCTCGCCGCGCAGCGTGGCGAGCCAGCCCGGCGCCTCGGCGGCGGCCTCGAAGTCGAAGCGGCTCGTCTCCAGCACCTGGCGCAGCGGTACCTGGCCCCGTTCGGCGCGCACCACCTTGGCCCGGGGGTTGAGCGCGCCGACGAGCGCCTCGATCCGCTCGACGTCGTCGGCGGGGGCGAGGTCGACCTTGTTGATGACGATCGTGTCGGCGAACTCGACCTGTTCGACGAGGAGGTCGACGATCGCGCGGTCGTCCTCGTCGCTGAGGCCCAGGCCGCGTTCGGTGAGGTCGTCGGTGCCGTCGCACTCGGCCAAGAAGGTCGAGGCGTCGACGACGGTGACCATCGTGTCGAGCTGCGCGATCGAGGACAGGCTCACGCCATGTTCGTCTTCGAACGTGAAGGTCTCCGCGACGGGGAGCGGTTCGCTGATGCCCGTGGACTCGATGAGGAGCGCATCGAATCGGCCCTCGCTCGCGAGCCGGCCGACTTCGATGAGCAGGTCCTCGCGCAGCGTGCAGCAGATGCAGCCGTTGCTCAGCTCGACGAGCTGCTCCTGCACGTGGTCGATCTGCGCCCCGCCGCCGGCGATCAGGGCGGCGTCGACGTTGACCTCGCTCATGTCGTTGACGATCACGGCGACGCGGCGCCCGTCGCGGTTGCGCAGCACGTGTTCGAGCAGCGTGGTTTTGCCAGCTCCGAGGAAGCCGGAGAGGACGGTGACGGGCAAGCGGCGTTCAAGCATGCCTCGAACGCTACCAGAGAATGAGAACGATTCTTATTTAGCTACAGGAGTGCCGACAGGTCGCGGTGGGCGAGGACGACATCGGGGTTGGCCTGCATCGCGCGCAGGTAGCGCGCACCGAAGTCGGTCGCCGGGTTCGGCGGGCCGAGCAGGGTGCGGACGCGCTCGCCGAGGACGCGGCCCTCAGCGGGGTCGCCGTCTTTGTTGGCGACGGCCTCGTCGATCTGAGTGATGAGTGCCGACAGCTCGCGCAGCCAGGCGAAGCGCGGGTCGCTCATCGCGGCCGCGAGCACTTCGTGTGGGCTCATCTTCCGACCGGTCGCGTGC
>JAEZDB010000236.1 GCA_023429855.1 Actinomycetes bacterium | reverse complement strand
CACGGTACAATGAAAAGCTTTCATGGATCCGCGCTTCGTTCGTAATTTCTCCATCATCGCGCACATCGACCACGGCAAGTCGACGCTGGCCGACCGCATCCTCGAGATGACGCAGACGGTCTCGGCGCGCGACATGAAAGCCCAGCTGCTCGACTCGATGGAACTCGAGCGTGAGCGGGGCATCACGATCAAGTCGCAGGCCGTGCGCGTGTACTACGAAGCCGACGACGGCGAGACGTACCAGTTCCACCTGATCGACACGCCCGGCCACGTCGACTTCACCTACGAGGTCTCGCGGTCGCTGCAGGCGTGCGAAGGCGCGCTGCTCGTCGTCGACGCGTCGCAGGGCGTCGAAGCGCAAACGGTCGCCAACACGTACCTCGCCGTCGACGCCGGCCTCGAGCTGATCCCGTGCCTCAACAAGATCGACCTGCCGGGCGCCGAGCCCGAGCGCGTCGCCGGTGAGGTCTCCGAACTGATCGGCGAGGACCCGTCGTCGATCAAGATCATCTCCGGCAAGACCGGCGCCGGCGTGCGCGAGGTGCTCGAGGAGCTCGTCCAGCGCGTCCCGCCGCCAGAAGGCGACCGCTCCGCGCCGGCCCGCGCCCTGATCTTCGACTCCGAGTTCGACCAGTACCGCGGCGTGATCGCCTACATCCGCATGGTCGACGGCGTCCTCAAAAAGGGCGAAGCCATCAAGGCGATGGCCGCCGACTTCACCGCCGAAGTCGACGAGATCGGCTTCTTCTCCCCGACGATGACGCCCGTCACCGAGCTGTCGGCCGGCGAGGTGGGCTACCTCATCACGGGCGTCAAGGACGTGAAGCTCCTCAAGGTCGGCGACACGATCACGACCCGCTACCACGGCGCAGAAGAGGCGATTCCCGGCTTCCGCGACGTGCAGCCAATGGTCTTCTGCGGCCTCTTCCCGATCGAAGCGTCGGACTACCCCGACTTCCGCGACGCCCTCGAGAAGCTGTCGCTCAACGACGCGGCCCTGGCCTGGGAGCCGGAGAACTCCGACGCCCTCGGCTTCGGCTTCCGGTGCGGCTTCCTCGGCCTGCTCCACATGGACATCATCCGCGAGCGCCTCGAGCGCGAGTACGACCTCGCCCTGATGGCCACCATGCCGTCGGTGGGCTTCGAGGTCGAGATGAACAACGGCGACGTCATCCAGGTCCACAACCCGTCGGACTTCCCCGACCCCAACGGCATCCGCGAGATCCGCGAGCCGTACATCCGCGCGTCGATCCTCACGCCGAAGGAGTACGTCGGCACGATCATGGAGCTCTGCCAAGACAAGCGCGGCCAGACCGGCGGCATGAGCTTCCTCTCCGAAAACCGCGTGAACATGGTCTACGACCTGCCGCTCGCCGAGATCGTCCTCGACTTCTTCGACCAGCTCAAGACCCGCACCAAGGGCTACGCCTCGCTCGACTACGAGCTGATCGGCCTGCGCCCCAGCAACCTCGCCAAGCTCGACGTGCTCCTCGCCGGCGACCCCGTCGACGCCCTCTCGATGGTCGTCCACAAAGACAAGGCCTACGACATCGGCCGCCAGCTCACCGAGAAGCTCCGCGAGAAGATTCCGCGCCAGCAGTACGACGTGCCGATCCAGGCCGCCATCGGCGCCTCGATCATCGCCCGCGAAACCGTCAAAGCCTTCCGCAAGGACGTCACCGCCAAGTGCTACGGCGGCGACATCTCCCGCAAGCGCAAGCTGCTTGAGAACCAGAAGAAGGGCAAGAAGCGGATGAAGCAGGTCGGCCGCGTCGAGGTGCCGCAAGAGGCGTTCTTGGCGGTGCTGGAGCTGGGCGACAAGAAGTAGGTCTGGGGTTCCGGCCGGGGCGGGGTGCTCCCCCGGCTGGTCGCGTCACAGTCCGGTACGTGCGCTGCGGCGTGGTAGGGCGTGCGCGGACGACTCCCCCGGGGGAGCACCCCCGCCCCGGCCTACGCCGTGGCTGCCGCCGGCGTCTTCTGCTGGGGCGTTTGCGCGCTTCCGGTGGTGAGCCAGCGACGCGTTGGCTGCCGCCGGCGTCTTCTGCCGCGGTGCCGTCGCGCTGCCGGTGTTGAGGTGTTGAGTCCGGGCGTGGGACGGTTACGCGGCGCCAGGGGCGACGGCCCTGAGGCCCGCCTGGTCGGCGGCTGCGGCGAGCTGGCGGTCGTAGGTCACGAACGAAGTGACGAGATCTCCCGCGCTGATGGCCGTCGCGAGGTGAATGGCATCGAGCGAGCGGAGCGCTTCCGGGTTGAGCATCGCGGCGCTCTGCACGACGGTACCGTCGATCGGAACGAGCTGAATCTGGCGAAGAGCGGCACGTGCCTGATCCAGCTGCTGCGGAGCGAACCGTCGTATTGCGCGAATGGTCTCGATCTCGAGCAGAACGCTGCCTCCGCGGCGCAGCCCGTCGCCAAGATACGCCTCGAGCGCGGCTGATTCAGGCTCCGCGACGAGCAGTTTGAGGAACGCGGACGTGTCGAGGAAGTGCACCGGCTAGAACCGGTCCGCTCGCTGCTCGTCGAGAATCCGCTGCAGAACGCCGGGGCCGGGGGACGGGATCGGCTCGACCGTCTTCAAAAACTCGAGGAGGTCGCCCTCTGGGATCGTTGCGCCGCGCTCGCGCGCGAGCCGAAGGACGGGATCATCGACCGGGCCCGACGGGATGAGGCGCGCAACCTCGTGGCCGCGCTCGGTCACGACGAACTCCTCGCCGCGCTTGACCTTCTCCACGTACTTGGAGAGGTTCTGCCGCAGCTCGCGAATACCGACCACCGACGCCATGTGCGTCAATGTAGCACCTGGCCTGGGCCGGGTAGACGGGTGGCTACAGCGCCGCTTCTGGGATCGACGCTGAGGATCGAGGCGCGAGGCCGCTACGCGCGCGCCGCTGCCCCGCCCGAGCGGGTCATCTTGACCGACACCGTGAGCGCGCCGACCGCCGAACCGAAGTAGACGCCCTTCGTCGGTGGCACGTCGGCGTAGCCGCGGCCGTGACCGATCTTCACGTGCGTCTCGCCCGCGAGGGTGCGGTTGGTCGGGTCGGCGCCGACCCAGACCGGCGACTCGTCGGCGCCGGCGGGGAGCAGCGCCTCGACCCACGCGTGGGTCTGCACCTCGACGGAGTCGGCGGTGTCGTCGCCCGCGCCGCGGGTCGAGAACAGGTAGCCGGAGACGTAGCGCGCGGCGATGCCGTGTCGACGGAGCACGACGAGCGAAAGATGCGCGAAGTCCTGGCACACGCCAGCGCCGGCGCCAAGGAAGTCGTCGACGGTCGAGCCCACGTAGGTGGCGCCCGGTTGGTAGGCGAACCGGTCCGGCAGGACCTGGCAGACGTTCAGCAGCGTCGCGAGCGGCGTCGGGCCGGCGGTCGCCGCGACGAGGTCGTCGATCGGGGTCGACGGGTCGTTGGGCATCGGCAGCAGGAACTCGCCGGCGGCGTCGAGGTAGTCGTCGCCGTGCAGCTCGCTGAGCTGGCCCTCCGGCGGCGCGGGCGGCTCCGACGTGACGACCCGGGCACGCACGTCGATCACGAGGTGGTCGTGCGGACGAGCGACCCCGAACTCGAGCACCTCGGTGCCGAAGTAGTCGATGCGGCGCTGCACGCGCGCCTCGGGGTCGAGCCGCACGTGGAACTCGTCGCACCGCTGCGTCGACGTCGTGGCCGGCCGCACGCGCAGCGAGTTGAGGTTGTCGGTCACGGTGCCGTCGTAGCGGTACGTCGTGAGGTAGTGGATGTCGTAGTTCATGGCCGACCCGGGGAGCACGAGCGGCTAGGCGAGGACGAGGCCAGAGGCCGGCGTGGCGCCGGCGAAGTAGCGCTCGGAGATGTCGCGGTCGACGAGCTCGAGCTCGTCCTGCACGCGCTCGCACGTCTCGGCGAGCGTGCGCTCGGGCGATCCCATCGCCGCCGTGCGGCCGCGGAAGTCGAGGTCGGCGCTGAGGCGGCCGAGGCGCAGTACCGGCTCAGAGCGGCGCGGCATCTCGTCGGCGCGGGTGAGCGCCAGCTGCAGCGCATCGACCGACGCCGCCACCGAGTCGGGGTAGGCGCGTTCATAGAGCAGGAACCGCGCGACGGGACCGGCGTGCGCGGGGGAGGGGACTGCGCGGCGGAACGTTGGAAGCCGCCGACCGCGTGGAGTAGCGCCTGCGCCTGCGCGTCCTGCAGGCCGGCGTCCTCGACGGCCAGCTCGGGCCCTTCGGGCGCCTCGGCCTGCGGGGCGTCGGGCATGGCGACGCGCAGCATGCGCAGGACCATGTCGGCCGACTCGATCCGCCCGCCGGCCGTCAGGAACGCCGAGGCGTCGTCGCGGAGCATCGTCCGGCTGGTCAGGCCCCAGAAGGTCGCCGAGCGCTCGCGCACGTACTGGAACACGCTGTATGGCCCCATGTTGAGCTGGCCCTGCAGGTCGACCTGGGCGAGCGTGAGCTGCGTGGTGTTGATCGCCTCCCACATCTCCGCCGAGACCACGTCGCGTACCGTGCGCGCGCCCTCGCGAGCGCGGTCGATGCACGAGATGAGCGACGCCGGCTCGTTGCGGTCGAGCGTCATCCGGCGCAGGACCTGGCTCGAGCCCTCGGACTCGTCGGGGACGGCGCCCATGATCGAGACGATCGAACCCCAATCGAGCTGCACCGTGGCCGAGGCGCTGCTCGTGGAGTAGGCCGAGCTCTGCAGGCTGGCTTGGAACACGCCGTCGAGCATGCGGGCCGTGTGCTCGGCGCGCGCGACGTTGCGGCCGAGCCAGAACAGCTCCTGTGCGATGCGCGACAGCATCTAGCGCTCCACCCCTGGTCCTTGTTGCTGCTGAGGCTGTTGCTGCTGTTGCTGCTGCTGGCTATGCCACTCGCTGCCGTAGCGCAGGTCGGGCATCCGCGGCGACACGATGCGCTGCGCGGCAGCCTCCGACGACGGCAGCTCGCCGGCGCGCTCCTCAAGCACCCACGTGTCTTTCGAGCCGCCGCCCTGCGACGAGTTCACGATCATCGAGCCCTCGACCATCGCCACGCGGGTCAGTCCGCCCGGCACGATCCTGATCGACTCGCCCATCACGGCGAACGGCCGCAGGTCGACGTGCCGCGGCGCGAGCAGGCCGTCAGGCCCAGCCGTCGGCACGGTGGAGAGGTTCACGAGCTCCTGCGCGATCCAGTCTTCGGGCTTAGAGCGGATCACCGCGGCGAGCGCGTCGAGTGCCTCGCGTGACGTGCGCGGCCCGATGCAGACGCCCTTGCCGCCCGACTCGTTGGTGGGCTTGAAGACCAGCTCGTGCATTCGGCCGAGGGCGTAGTTGCGCTCGGACTCGTTCGCCATCAGGTACGTCTGGACGTTGTCGAGGATCGGCTCCTCGCCCAGGTAGAACCGGATCATCTCCGGCACGTAGTGGTAGATCGCCTTGTCGTCGGCGACGCCAGTCCCGATCGCGTTGGCGATGGCGACCGTACCGGCGCGGTAGGCGCGGATCAGCCCAGGCACGCCGAGCAGCGAGTCGGGGCGGAACTCGAGCGGGTCGATGAAGTCGTCGTCGAGCCGGCGGTAGATCGCATGGACGCGCTTGAGCCCGGCCGTCGTCCGCATGTAGACCACGTCGTCGCGGACGACGAGGTCCGAGGCCTCGACCAGCTCGACGCCCATCTGCCGCGCGATGAACGAGTGCTCGAAGTACGCGGAGTTCAGCGAGCCCGGCGTCCAGACGACGATCGTCGCCTCGTCCTCGGCGCTCGGCGCGGCCTCGCGCAACGCGGCCGCCAGGATCTGCGGGTAGTGGTCGACGGGCCGCACGCGGTAGTCGCGGAAGAGCTGCGGGACCAGGCGCGTCATCGCGACGCGGTTCTCGAGCACGTAGGAGATGCCCGACGGCGTGCGGACGTTGTCTTCCAGCACCTTCCAGGAGCCGTCGGCGTCGCGGACGAGATCACAGCCCGCGACGTGGCAGTAGACGCCGCCGGGTGGGCGGATGCCGTGAGCGGCGCGGGCGAAGTGCGAGCGGGAGACGACGAGCTGCCACGGGACCAAGCCCGCGCGGATGATCTCCTTCTCGTGGTAGACGTCGTCGATGAACCGGTTCAGCGCAGTGATGCGCTGCGCGAGCCCCTGCTCGATGTGGTCCCACTCCGCGGCCGGCAGGATGCGCGGCACGAGGTCGAGCGGGAACGGGCGATCGCGCACGGGGCCGTCTTCGCCTGATGCGTCGAACGTGATGCCCTGCTGCACGAAGATCGCGTCGCGGCGGTGCCCTGCTTCGGCGAGCGCGCCCGGGCCGAGCGCGTCGAGTCCGGCCGCCAGCGGCGCCGCGTAGTCGTGGGCGCCTCCGCCGGGGGCGTAGACCTCGTCGAACGGTCCGTCGACGGGGGGCGCGTAGGCCATCTGAGTGTGGTCTTGGGACGAAGTGGTCAGGGCGATAAGACTGTTCTAAGCGCAGAGACCCGCGTATGTGCGCCCGGCCGAACTGCTGCCCCAGATTCTTGTACGCCGGGCCAGGCCCGGCGTGAAGGAGCGGTGATGCGCCCTAAGCAACCGACCTCACATAAATGGGCCTTTAGACCGGCGCTCACGGGTCCGATGGGGAACTACCGTAGGAACGGACACCAATGATCACCTCAGGGTTCCGGCCGCTTTCGAGCGGGCCGCCTGAGCCGCAGTAAGACCCTCGGCCGTCAGTGATCGGCGCGCCGTGGATGGGCCGCCCAACGTCAGCAGGGCCTCCAAACGGAGGTCCGCCTGGCACGAGCGGTCCTTGTGCGTCCAAAACCGGATGCTCGAGGACCGCGCGAACTCCCCCGATCACTCGCACGACCCCAGAAGCCCGACGCCGTGAACCTCATCAGCCTCGTTTCCACCATCGCCATGGCCGTGGGCCTGGCCGCCTCACTTCCGCAGATCGCCCGCATGCTCAGGACCCGGTCGTCGGGTGGCCAGAGCGTGCTCGGGTGGGGTATGGGCCTCGCGACCAACCTCTCGATGGCCTACGTCAACCTCATCGGCTTCGGCGCCGTCGCGCTGATGGCGTCGAACCTCGTGAATGCCGTGCTGTGCGTGGCAGCGATCGCGCTGATCACCCGCTTCAACGCGGCGCCGGCCGATCACCCGGGGCAGACCGATCTCGTCGAGCTGCCGCCGCTTCCGTACGTCTACGCGACGATCGACCCGCTGGCGCACGTGTCGGCGCGGGCCGCCGACCACGCCGTCTTGGCCGACATGCCGACGACCGAGTTCGTGGCGTTGCGGGAGGCGGTCGACGCGGCGAGCTCACACCGCGAGCGTCGCGCGGCAGGCGCGGAGACCCTCGCGTACGCGGCCTGACCGGGGCCTGAGTCCACACGGCGGCACACGACCCCCGGTGTCGTAGCTACAGTGCACGCAACTTGATGCTCGCCGCCACGCAGGACGACGAACCTCCGCAACGGGCCCCCGGCCCCGGTGCGCGACCGGAGCCGGGTGAGCGCTGATGGAGTGGATCCTCATCGGCGTCGGGCTGCTGCTCGTGCTTGCGTGCGGCGCATTCGTCGCTGCCGAGTTTGCGCTCGTTACCGTTGACCGCCCGTCGCTGGAGCGCGCTGCCGCCAACGGCGACGCCGGTGCTGCCGGCGGACTTGAAGCACTCAAGACGCTCTCGACGCAGCTCTCGGGTGCGCAGGTCGGCATCACGGTCACAAACCTCGCCATCGGCTTTCTCGCGGAGCCGTCGATCGCCTCGCTGATCGACGGGCCGCTCATGGACGCAGGCTTGAGCGAGGACGTCGCCCGGGGCGTCGCCGTTGCGCTGGCGCTTGCGCTGTCGACGGCGCTCACGATGGTCTTTGGCGAGCTGGTGCCCAAGAACCTCGCGATCTCGCGTCCGATCGAGACGATCCGCGCTGTGCAGGGGTTTCAGCGCGGCTTCACCCGTGCGATGGCCTGGCCGATCCGCGGATTCAACGGGACGGCCAACTGGATCCTCGGCCGCTTCGGCCTTGAGGCGCAGGAGGAGCTGGCCTCAGCCCGTTCGCCGCAGGAGCTGGCGTCGCTCGTGAACCGCTCGGCAGAGCAGGGCACGCTCGAGGAGGGCACCGCCACGCTGCTGGCACGCTCGCTGGCCTTTGGCGACCGCCGGGCCGACGACGTGATGACGCCGCGCGTGCGCATGCAGATCATCGAGCCGCAGGAGTCGGCGCGCGCCGTCTACGAGCTGGCCAACGAGACCGGCCACTCGCGGTTCCCGGTCGTGCCGGAGGGCGCCGACCAGGTGATCGGCATCGTCCACGTCAAGCACGTCGTCGACGTCGACCCCGAGGACCGCGACCGCGTCACGGTTGGCGACCTGATGGTCGAGCCCGTGGTCGTCCCTTCGACGCTCGAGCTCGACACGCTGCTGGAGATGCTTCGCGAGGGCCGTCTGCAGATGGCGGTCGTCGTCGACGAGTTCGGCGGCGTCGACGGCGTCGTGACGATGGAGGACCTCATCGAGGAGCTCGTCGGCGATGTGGTCGACGAGCACGACAACACCGACGCCTCAGCGCGGCAGGAGCCCGACGGCTCCTGGAACCTGTCGGGGCTGCTGCGTCCGGATGAGGCCTCGGAGATCCTGGGGGTCCGGCTCCCTGAGGACGAGGAGTACGAGACGCTCGCCGGTCTGCTCACGCTGCACCTGCACCAGATCCCGGAAGAGGGCGACGTCGTGAAGTTCGTCGTCGAGCGGTTCGAGGCGCCGAGCGTCGAAGTCACGCTCACTGCCGAGCAGATGCACGGGCTGCGGGTCGACCGCGTCCACGTCTCGCTCGAAGAGCTGCCCGATGACGACGACGAGCATGGCACTGATGGAGGTGACCGATGAGCGACCTGACGCTCCTCGCGCTCACCGTCGCGCTCCTGTTCGCCAACGCGTTCTTCGTCGGCGCCGAGTTCGCGCTGATCTCGGCGCGCCGCTCGTCGATCGAGCCCAAGGCGCTTGAAGGCTCGTGGGCGGCGAACGTGACGCTCAAGGCCATGGAGAACGTCTCCCTGATGATGGCCGGCGCGCAGCTCGGGATCACGATCTGCTCGCTCGGCCTCGGTTCGCTTGGCGAGCCGGCGGTCGCGCACCTGCTTGAGGGGCCGCTCGAGGCGCTCGGCATGCCCGAGTCGCTGCTGCACCCGGTGGCGTTCGTGGTTGCGCTGTCGATCGTCGTGTCGCTGCACGTGGTGATCGGCGAGATGGTCCCGAAGAACATCGCGCTCGCAGGCCCTGATCGCGCGGCGCTGATCCTCGGCCCGGTTCTCGTCTGGGTCGTCCGCGGGCTGCGCCCGTTCATCGCGGGCGTCAACGCCGTGGCCAACGGCGTCCTGCACCTGATGGGCATCGACGCCCGCGACGAGGTGACCAGCGCGTTCACGCGCGACGAGGTGGCGGGGCTGGTCGCCGAATCGCACCGCGAGGGGCTGCTCGATCTGGGGGAGGAGCAGCTGCTGAAGGGCGCGCTCGAGTTCGAAGGCCGGCTGGCGCGCACCGTGTTGCTGCCGCTGCCGCAGGTCGTGACGCTGCCGGTGCACGTGACGCCGCGGCAGATCGAGCAGGCCGTCGGCCGGACCGGCTTCTCGCGGTTCCCCGTCGAAGACGAAGACGGCGTGCTCTCCGGCTACCTCCACCTCAAGGACGCGCTCGTCACCGATGAGGCAGCGCTCGACGAGCCCACCTCGTCAGACCTCGTCCGGCCGTTGCCGAGCGTCCATGCCGGCGAGTCGCTGCGCGACGTGCTCGCGACGCTGCAGCGCACCGGCGCGCACCTGGCCACCGTGACCGACGGCGCCGGCGAGGTGCTCGGCCTGGTCGCGCTGGAAGACGTGCTCGAGGAGCTCGTGGGCGAGATCACCGACGAGATGAGCGGCGAGCCCGGCGACTGAGTCCTGGCAGGATCCACGCCATGGACCTTGAGCTCAGCGGCCGGGCATGCATCATCACGGGCGGGTCGCGCGGCTTCGGCTTCGCGGTCGCCGAGCGGCTGGCGGCCGAGGGCGCGCACCTGCTGCTCGTCGCTCGCGGTGCCCAGGCGCTCGACGACGCGGCTGCGCGGCTGCGCGGCGAGCGCGAGGGCGTCGAGGTTGAGACCCTCGCGATCGACGTCACCGCGGCCGATGCCGCGGAGCAGATCGTCGACCGGTGCGCGGCGCGGTTCGGCCGGGTCGACGTGCTCGTCAACAACGCTGGTGGCACACACGTAACGCCGCTGGAGGAGCTCACCGACGCCGACTGGGCCAGCCAATGGGAGCAGCACGTGCACGCGCCGATGCGGCTGATGCGGGCCGCGGCGCCGGCGATGGCAGCAGACGGCTTCGGCCGGATCGTCAACGTGACCTCCAGCTCGGGCCGGCGGCCGTCGAGCCAGAATCCGGCCTACGGCGTCGCCAAGAGCGGCCAGCTCGCGCTCAGCCGGGCGTTCGCCGAGCACTGGGCGCCGCGCGGCGTACTGGTCAACGCCGTCGCGCCGGGCCCCGCGGCCACGGAGCTGTGGACCGAACCGGGCGGGATGGGGGAGCAGGTCGCGGCCCGCCGTGGCGGCACCGCCGAGGAGGCGATCGCCGCGATGGGCGCCGGGCTGCCGCTCGGTCGCGTCGCGACGGCAGGCGAAGTCGCCGACGTCGTCACGTTCCTCTGCTCGCCGCGTGCCTCGAACGTCGTCGGCGCCGTCTGGTCGGTCGACGGCGGCGCCGTGCGGACGATCATCTAGCGCCGCGTCAGTTCGGCAGATCGCGCAGCAGCCGCGTCGCGACGCCCTTGAGCGTCGCCTTGCCGACCTTGTGGCTCGGGTTCGTGGTCGTCGTGATCGACAGCACGACGCGCCGGTCGCCGCTCGTGAGCAGCGCCGACTGATGATCGACGGCGCCTGAGCCAGAGCCCCAGCCGCCTTTGAAGGCCAAGCTCCAGCCGTCGGGCACGTCGACCTGGGCGACGCCCCAGCGCTGTGCCGGCACGATCGTGCCCAGGAGCTTCATCGCGTACTCGCGGTGGCGCCCCGGGACCAGCCTCGGCAGGCTCGTGTAGAGCGCGATCTGCTGCCTCGCGCTCGTCGCCGTCTGGCCCCAGTGCGGCGTCACGCGCACCGCGCCCATCCCGGCAGCCTTGGCGGTGCGGGCGATTGCGTCGCTGCCGAGCCGTACGACCAGCGTGCTGGCCGGTGCGTTGGCCGACTCGCGGATCATCGGCCGCAGCAGGCCGCGGTCCTTCTCAGTGAGCGCGCGATCGCGCACCGACGACTGCCGCAGGTACGTCGCCATCAGCAACGTCTTGAGCAGACTCGCGCAGTGCACCTGCTCGGTCTCGCGGAAGCCCCAGCGACGGCCGGTCGTCTCGTCGTAGACGGCGAACCGCACGCGGCCCTGCCGCGTGAGCGCGTAGCCCTTGGCGGAATCGACATCTGGCACCCACTCGGCGAGCGTCGGCGCGACCGGCGTGGTCGGGCCGGTCTCCGCCACCGAGCTCTGCCACGGTGTGGCCGACGGCTCGACCTCGGCCGCGCGACCGGCCGACAGCCCGACCGCGAGCGCGACGGCCGACGGAACGGCGAGCGCTGCGGAGCGCCTGCGCGTCACGCGCCGTATGGGTACCACCAGGCCTTGCGTTCGATGCGGGGGTCGAGGTGCACGTGCTTCGTCTCCTGGAAGGCCTCCAGGCCCTCTGGCCCAAGTTCTCGGCCGAGCCCCGACTGCTTGAAGCCGCCGAAGGGCCCGGCGTCGTTGTCGGTGAGCGGGTCGTTGATCCAGACCGTACCGGCCTTCAGCTCGCGGCTGAGGCGGATCGACGTCTCCAGGTTGGTCGTGTAGACGCTGACGCCGAGGCCGTAGCGCGAGGCGTTGGCGAGGCGGACCGCTTCGTCGGCGCGGTCGACGGGGACGATCGGCGCCACGGGGCCGAACGTCTCGTCGTTCAATACGGCGGCGCCGGGCGGCAGGTCGGTCAGGACCGCGGGAGTGAGGAAGTGCCCGCGCTCGTGGCCACCGCGCGTACCGCCGGTCAGCAGCGTGGCGCCGTGCGAGACCGCCGACTCCACCTGCGCCACGGCCTTCGCGCGCTGCAGCGCCGACACCATCGGTCCGACGTCGGTCGACGGATCGGTCGGGTCGCCGACGCGCAGCGTCTGCGTGTGGGCGACGAACGCCGCCACGAAGTCGTCGTAGCGGGCGCGGTCGACGTAGATCCGCTCCGTCGACGTGCAGACCTGCCCCGCGTTGAGGAAGGCCGCCCAGGCGGCGCCCTCAGCCGCGATCTGCAGCGCTTCACCGGTCACGTCGCCGCACACGATCAGGGCGTCCTTGCCGCCCATCTCGAGGTTGACGCGCGCCATGCGCTCAAGTGCGGCCGTCGCGATGTCTTTGCCGGTCGCCGTTGAGCCGGTGAAGGCGATGCCGTCGACTCGCGGATCGTCAACCAGCGCCGAACCGACTGCGCCGCCACCCGCGAGGATCTGCACGGTTCCCGCCGGCAGGACGTCGAAGAGCGGCGCAAGGGCGAGCGTAGAGAGCGGCGTGAGCTCCGACGGCTTGCAGATCACGGCGTTTCCGGCGGCCAGCGCGGGCGCGAGCTTCCAGGCCAGCAGCAGCAGCGGGTAGTTCCAGGGCACGATCGCGGCGACCACGCCGAGCGGTTCTTTCACGACCATCGCCAGCTGGTGCGTCTCGACCGGCGGGATCACGCGGCCGCTTTGCACGCGGGCGAGCTCGGCGTAGAAGTCGAAGGCGCTCGCCGTCCAGCCGACCTCGTCGCGGTTTTCCAAGAGCGGCTTGCCGCCCTCCGCCGTCATCACCGCCGCGAGTTCCTCGGTGCGCTCGCGCAGACCGCTCGCGATCTCGTGGAGCAGCTCGGCGCGCTCGGCGGCGGCCAGCTCGGTCCAACGCCGCTGGGCGAGCACGGCGGCACGCGTAGCCTCGTCGACCTGCTCGGCGGAGGCCGCGGCGACCGTTGCCACCGGCTCCTCGGTCGCCGGGTTCTCGACGGCGAAGGTGTCGCCCGCGCCGGCGACGAGCGCGCCGTCGATCAGCAGGCGGGGGTCGAGCGTCATACCGGCAGCGTAGATCCTGCCGACGCCGGCTCCTGCAGCTTGAGCCGCACGCCCGCGACCAGGATTGGAAAGTCGGACTCTCCAGCGCGGGTTAGACTTCGCGGCGATGGCCGTGTCGCGCCCAGAGTTCCCGCCGGTCACGCAGCAGGATCGCGATCTCTTCAACCCGTTTCCGAAGATGGCAGACGCCACGGCCGACGACGCCGGGCCGTTTCGGATCGGAGAGCTGAGTCGCCGCAGCGGCGTCGCGGTCGGCACGATCAAGTACTACCTGCGCGAGGGGCTTGTCCCGCTCGGCGAGCCGACGGCCAAGACGCAGGCGCTCTACGACGGAAGCCACCTGCGGCGGTTGCGGCTCGTGCGCGTGCTGGCCGAGGTCGGCGGACTGTCGATCGCCCAGATTCGCGGCGTGGTCGACGTGCTCGACGGCGGCGGCGACCTCCCAGGCGAGCTGGCGCAGCTCGTGAGCTACTCGATCGATCGCGGCCGGCTCGGCGGAGCAGGTCGCACGCAAGAGCCTGGCCCCGCCAGCGAGTGGCAGGCCGCCCTCGACGCCGCAAACGCCTTTGTCGAGTGGCTCGGCCTCGAGGTCGACCCGCAGGCGCCCGCGCGCGCCGGTCTGGCTGACGCACTCCACGCGCTTCGTACGCTCGGGATCGCCCAGGACCCGCTCGTCTTCACCGAGCACGCGCGGCTCGCCTACGAACTCGCCGAGCTGGAGATGGACGCCGTCGATCTCGTGACCGACCGCTCGGCAGCCGTCGAATCCACCGCGATCGGCGCGGTGGTGTTCGGATCGGCGTTCATGGCGCTGCGCAGCATGGCGCAGGAGCATGAGACGCGGCGGCGCCTCGGCGCCGCTGGCGACGCCGCTGCCGCACCAGCTCCGGACGCTTAGCGTCGAGGTTGTGCCTCCCAGAGGCCGCGGGCGCGAGTCGCGGCCTCCGGGAAGTCGGTGACAAGACCGTCGACGCCAAGGTCGAGCGCGGCGGTGTAGGCCGCCGTGGGGTTGGTCTCGAAAGGGTCGTCGTCGGCGAACGTGAACACGTGCACCACGAGGCCGCGGCGGTGCGCACGCTCGATCAGCTCGTCGCCGGCCTCGGCGAGGAGCTCGCGGGAGACGCCGATGCCCACGGCGTACGTCGCGATCGCTTCGAGGCCGCGCTCGGTGATCCGGGCGAGCCCGTCGTCGTCGAGGCGCGCCAGCTGCATGAGCGGCACGCTGCTGCGTCCCGCGACCAGCAAGAGGCTGTCGGCCTCGAAGCTTTGGACGAGCACGGGGGCGTCGGCGCGGTTCCAACCGTGCGAGGCGAGGTCGCGGATGACCTCGCGCTCCAGCGGCAGCCCGAGCCGCGCGTGCAGGTCGGTCGACTTGAGCTCCACGTGCAAGGCCGGCACCCGGCCGCCGGTGGTGCGTGAACGGCGGACGAGTCCGACGACCTGCGCAAACGTGGGGACCATGAACAGGTCGTCGTGGCTCAGCGGGCGCCGCGCGCTGCGTTGCCGTGCCCTGAGGCGCGTGACCTCGCGGAGGGGCAGATCATGGGTGCACAGCGCGCCGGCGTGCTCGACCTGGGCGCCGCGTGCACGGGCGATCTGGAGGAGGTCGTCGCGGGTGGCCGCGTCGGTGGTGTCGGCCAGCTCGGGTTCGTGCCGGGCGACGAGCCGGCCATCGGCCGTAGCGACGACGTCGACCTCGACCGCGTCGGCGCCGAGGGCGATCGCCCTCGCGAAGGCGGGGAGGGTGTGCTCGGGCAACACGCCGCTGGCACCGCGATGCGCCACGACGAACGGCGAACGCAGCTGCGAGCCGCGGTCGCTTTTGCGTCGGCGGTGGATCGCTCTCCGGCTGTCGGTTGCTGGCGGCGGCACGACGACGGTGCCCGTTACCGTCGCGGCTGGGGAGGCGGAGGCCGACGGCTCGTCGGCGACGGCGGGCGGCGTCGCAGCGAAGGGGGCAGAAAGGTCGTCGAGGGCCACCCGACGACCGTGCCAGGCGGGAGCGCCGCACTGGTGAACCGCGTGTGACCGGTTACACGAGCTTCACAGCAGAATCCCCTGCTGGGGAGCTGATTCTCTGGCGCTGAAGCGCGCCTACTTCTGCGGGGCGCCCGCGACGACGGCGATCCGCCGGCGGATCGTGGTCGAGGCCTTCGCCTTGAAGCGGATACGGAGTTCGCGGGCGCCCTGCGGGGCCCGTGAGCTGCGTCCGTGCCGGACGACGACGACGGTGGCCTTTGCCGGCAGCCCGCGGAACGACACGAGCATCACGCCGCCGTCGATCGTGGTGCCGCGCATCAGGAGCGCGCCGGACTTGCGCGTGATCCGCTTGCCGTTGACCTCGGCGCCGCGCAGCATCTCGATCGTGCTGTCGGAACCCCACACGGGCATCCGCAGCGTGATGCTCGAACCGGGCCCGCGCTTGACGCGGTAGGTCGTCTCGATCGCCGTCGATGTGAACAGGTGGCGGACGGCGATCGCCGCGTTCTTCGTGCGCACCGTGCCACGCGCCGTGAGTTTGGAGAACGTTCCTGCGCGGTTGCGGCGGTTTCCGGCGACGGCGATCGACGGCACGCGGCGGCTGACCTGGGTACCCGGCTGAACGTCGAGCACCGTGGCCCCGCCCCGTTGGAGGCGCAGGCCGGGCGCGGGACCGCCGAATCCACCGGCGCCGAGCACCGTCAGTGGACGCTGCGACGAATCGAACAGGCGCGACGGCTCGAGGCCGCCCTCGCCCTGGGCCACCGGCTTGATCACTGCGGTGTTGTACGACGGGGTAGAGACGACGAGGCGGCCGAACTCGCTGTCGTGGGCGTAGGTGTTGCCCATCGCCCGGGCGGTCACGCCCGGGAGGCGGACGTCGAGCGAGGCGGCGATCACGGCGAACCGCAGCGGCGAGATGAGCGGGCTGCGCGTGCCGCTGGGAAAGCTGTTCGGCGCGTCGAAGGCGGTGGCCGCTGGCAGCGGGCCGGTGCCGTCCCAGCCGATGCGCCGGAACAGCTCGAGGCCCTGGTCAGCGACGTACCGGACGTAGGCCCGCTGTTTGTCGTCGCCAAGCAAGGCGCCGGGGCCGGACGACCGGACGAGCGCGTCGAGCGCGAACCCCCAGTACTGCATGATGTGGCGCCGCGCGCTCCCGAGTCCGCTGTCCCAGTTGAGGTAGCCGGCGTGGGTCCACGTGCCGAACAGGATGTGCTGCGACCAGGCTCGCAGCGCCGCGATCTGCTTGCCGTTGAGCGGCCGCATACCGGCGCGGACTGCGGCGGTGTAGAACCCGAGGGCGGAGTGCACGAGGTTGGCGTACTCGACCGTGTCGACCTTGTTCGCGCTGCCGCCGTCGTGTTGAGGCAGGTAGCGGAAGCCGTCGCCGCGCGAGAGGTTGGTGCTGCCGCCCTTGTACGCCCGGCGGTCGGCGTGGTCGATGAACCACTTGAGGTGCGCGCGGTAATCGGGCAGCTGATTCCGGTCGCCGTTGACCTCGAGGTTGGCCTGGTACACGTCGGCGTTCCAGTTGATCTGGTTCTCGGCGCGCGTCGGCGCGCGGTACCACTTGCCGCGGGCCACTGAGCCGACGACCTGCTCGATGCGCTGGCTGGCTTCGAGCGACAGCCCGGCGACGTCGCGGGCTCGCCAGGCGGTGGCGAGCGCGCGCATCACGATCGCGTCGGCCGAGGGGTGCAGCGGCGCGTTCGCGCTGTCGGCGCGGTACACGCTCTCGAACGCCGGCGTGTGCGGAAACGACGCGGTCGTTCGCTTCGTCTTCGTGAAGGTCACGTAGACCGGCGCCGACGTGAAGAGCCGAACGAGCCCCGGCAGGCGGTCGTCGCGACGCGAGGAGCCGGAGTGACCGGCCAACGCGGCCATGGCGTGCAGCTCGAGCAACATCGCGTTGGCGCGGATCGAGACGTTGCCGCGGTCGAGGTAAACCTGCCGGTTCTTCATCCACTGGCCGTCGAGCCGTTCGACGAGGCGGTCGGGGAGCGACCAGGGGTCGTTCGTCGTCGGTGTCGGCGATCCGTCGGTCGGCGACGAGGCGTCTTGCGCTGGCACGGCCGGGGCGACGACGTCGGCGCTGGTCGGCGCGACCGCAGCGGGGACCGGCGTGGTGGGGGAGGGGGCGACCGGGTCGGCGGCCAGGACCGCTCCTGGC
>JAEZDB010000198.1 GCA_023429855.1 Actinomycetes bacterium | reverse complement strand
CTTCAGACGCGATCGCGAGATCGGTGCGTCATTGCAGTACCGAGCAGGTCGTGCGCGACGCCGGCATCGAGATGCTTGACCGCAGCCTCGCGCGCGCTCGAGAGCCGCACGGCGAAGGTCGCCAGCGCGGCGTGGCGCTGAAACGGATTGGCGGCGGTCGTGCTGCGCTGCAGGCGGTGCTCTGGTGCGACGACCGTGTAGCGGGCGAACGTGCGCCAGCGCAGCGAGAGGACGCCGGCGTCGCGGCGCCAGCCGGCGTCGCGGGCCGCCTGGCGGCCGATGATCGCGGCGAAGGCGAGGGGTGCAAGGGCAAGGAGGCGGCCGAGCCCGATTGGGGCCGCGGCGAGTGCAACCGCGGGCACCACGGCGACGCACAAGGGAACCGTGAGGAAGCGCCGGCGAGCCCGTGCCGGGACGCCGACGAACGGCTCTTCGGGCCAGGTATATCGGGGCAGGATTCGGGTGAGGGTCTCGGCGAGCTCGGCGCGCCGCACGAGCGGAACGATCGTGCGGGCGACCTCGTCCTGCCCGGCGTACGCGGCGACTTCCACCTCGACCGACGCGTACCCCAGCAGCTGCCGCAGCGGCGACTCGATCACCCGCACGCCGTGGACCCGGTCGAGCGGCACCGTGCCGACCCGCTCGGTCAGGATGCCGCGCCGCACACGCAGGCGGTCGTCGCCGCGGGTGACGGTGAAGCCGCCATAGAGCAGTGCGGTACCCGCGATCGAGACGGCGGCGGCCACCACGATCAGCGCGGCGACGAACACCAGGGCCGCCATGACCGACAGATCGGCGGCGCGGTCGGCGAGGTCGTCGGTGAAGGACTGCGGGACGGCGTCCTGCGCGAAGGAGGCGAGGCCCGCGCCGGCGGCGCCGACGACCGCGATCGACGGCGACGTGAGCGCCGCGACGAGCAGCTCGCGCGGCGAGAGCTTGAAGACGACGGACGCCTCCTCCGCGACCAGGTTCGGGCTGTAGAACGCCGGCGCCGCTGCCGTGGGCTTGGCGCCAGCGAACGTGGGCGACGCGCCAGCTGAGTTGGCGTCGGCGTCGAGCGGTGCACGCGCGGGCGCCGAACCGGGCTGTGCCGCTGCGGACCGGTGGCCGAGCTCGAGGCGCAGCTGCTCGGCGTCGGCGAAGGTGAGGGCCTTGAGCGAGAGCTCGGCCTTGCTACCGCCGCCCGCAGTCTGCACTTGCACGCCGACGATGCCGAAGATCCGCTGGATGATGCCCCGCTGGGTGTCGAGCGCGGAGATCCGCGTGGCGGGGATGACCTGCTCCTTGCGGTTCAGCAGGCCGGTGCGGTGGTGGAGGCTGCCATCGGCGACGAAGTAGACCTCGGTCCGCCAGCTGACGAACGCGAACGCAGCAGCGATCGCAACGAGCAGCCCCGTGACGGCGACGCCGACGACGAGCCCTTGGCCGAACATCACGATGATCACCGGGAGCAACGCGGCGCGAACGAAGCCGGCCGCGTCGATCAGCGTCGCCGCAGGGTGCAGTCGGCGCAGCTCCGGTTCGCGCGGTGACTCGTTCGCGTCGGTTGGCTCAGCGCCCGGCAGGTTCGGTTCGGCGCCGGCTTCAGAGGTCATCGGCGATCCGCGCGAGGTCGGCGATCTGCTGGCGGATGCGGTTGCCTTCGTCGCGGTCGAGCGCGGGGATCTTGACGAATCCGGCAGCCGTGAAGATCTTCAGCTCGGCGAGCCGAAATCGGTCGGCGACTGGGCCGCGCTCGAGCTGCACGTGCTGGACGCGCGTCATCGGGATCACCGTGCGGCGAATGATCAGCCAGCCGTGCTGGAGGTCGATCTGCTCGTCGCCGATCGCGTACCACCAAAGCGCGCGGCGCCGTGGGGCGATGAACACGATCTCGACGAGCAAGGCGCCGGCGAGGATGGCGAAGACCAGTGCGGTGACGGCCGTGCTCTCGCTCATCGCGTACGCCGCGAGCGTCGCGATCACCGTAAAGGGGACGCCGGGCAGCGCGCTGCTGACCCGCCAGTAGGCCACGACCCGCTCGGGCAGAAGGGTGCGTTCGGCGTCGCCGGGCAGCGTCGGCGGCTGAGGGGCGGTCATGCGGGCGACCCTAGTCGGTGCGTCGTGAACGGGTCGCGGTGGCGAGGCCGCGATTGCTGGGGCGCCCCTGGTCAGCCGTGCGCGGTGGCGACCTTGGCGGCGTTCGTCGCCGACGGCGCAGTTCTTGCCGGCGACGCTGTGTCGTCGTTGTCGGTGTCGATGGTGGGCACCGGGTCGGGTTTGGTCGCCTGCGGGCGCGCCGCCCAGTTCATGATCGGCCGCTCGAGCAGGTACCAGCTGGCAGCGCCGACCGCGACGGCGATCGCGAGGACGACCGCGAACGCCTGCCACGGTGAATCGGGCCAGCGGTCCTGGTGGCGCAGCACGTAGATCACCGGCATGTGCCAGAGGTAGACGCCGAACGAGTAGTCGCCCAGGCGCCGCATCGGCGCCGAGCCGAGCAGGTGCGCCGGGCCTTGCGCCACGGCGACGACGACCATCGCGAATCCGACGCCGGCCGGGAGGTCGCGGACCACATGCCCGAGCCAGCCCGTGCCGTCGGCGTGCCACCAGCCGTTGGCGATCACGAGCGCACTCCCGCCGAGGAGCAGGACGACGCGAGCTAGGCGCGTCGTCTGATGGCGCTGCAGGGCCACGGCCGCGGCGATCCCGCACGCGAAGATCGGCAGAAAGGTTGGGAGCGAGGCGGCCAGCGTAGCCGGCTCGCCGCGGCCGAAGACCATCGTGTTCCATGCGAGCCCGGCTGCCGCAAGCAGCGCGCAGATCACGAGTGCGCCGCGGGTGCCCGAGCGGCGCAGAGCGCCGATCAGCGCGAGCCCAATGAGCGGCATCGCGAGGTAGAACGTCGCTTCGATGCTCAGCGACCACAGCGGCGGGTTGAGCTGGCCGGTTGTGGCTTCGAACTGGTTCTGGGCGAAGAGCAGGAAGGCGGGCAGCTGCGACGCCGTGATCGCGTGCGGGTGCTCGATCGCGCGCATCAGGACATAGGCGACGAGGACGCACGCCGCGTAGCCGGGGACGATGCGCGCGGCGCGCCGCCGGGCGTAGCGGCGCAGCGACGGCGTCGCCGCGCCGGGGGTGCTGGCGCGGACCCACGGCGAGGCGATCAGCACGCCGGAGAGCACGAAGAACAGCATCACCGCCAGGCCCATCGAGCCGACGATCGTGTCGAGCCGGTCGGGCTGCCACGGCTGGTGGGCGCCGCTGAACATCCACACGTGCAGCAGCACGACGGCGGCCGCAGCGAGGCCGCGAAGGCCGTCGAGGCCGTGGGCCCTGCTCGTCGCGTTCATAAATTCAGGCTTACGCACTCCGCAGCGAAGCGACCCCGGTTCGACCCGAACACGGGTGTGCACACCACCGGACCTGGCCCGCGTGGCCTGGCCTGCGGTCACTCGCCGGTGACGAGCTGCCCGCCGAGCGACGGCCAGTCCAGCACACCGCCCTCGGCGACCACGAGCAGTTCGCCGTCGGTCATCGAGTCGAGGACCGCCGCCGCGTGGATCGCGCGGACGCCGGCCTTGCAGATCACCGCCGTCGGTGCGTCTTGGTCGAACGCTTGCGGCCAGCTGCTGATCTGGTCGTACGGCACGAGCACCGCGCCGTCGATGTGGCCCGCGGCGAACTCCTCGGGCGTGCGCACGTCGAGCACCTGCACGTCGCCCGTCTCGAGCAGCAGCTCGTAGAGGTCGGCGGAAGTGAGGATGCGGATCTCAGCCATTTGCAGGCGATTCCCTCGGCGCGGCTCGGAAGCGGGGGATCCAGGAATCGAACCTGGCGCAGAGGTTTTGGAGACCCCTATGTTACCGATACACCAATCCCCCAGAGAGGGCGCAAACCGGCCGCTCGCGCATGGTACCGGAGCGGCTCTGAAGGCAGCCCAGCCGTCGCGTTCCGTCGCGGATCGCTACCATCGGCAAACAAGCGCGCGGGCGAGGTGTTAACGGTTGCACACGAGCCTTCCAAGCTCATGGAGCGGGTTCGAGTCCCGTCGCCCGCTTGCTGTAACGGGGAGTGGCGCAGTCTGGTAGCGCACCCGGCTGGGGGCCGGGCGGTCGCAGGTTCAAATCCTGTCTCCCCGATATCCACGACACTAAAGTCCGAAGTTCAAACCCAAGCGGGTCTGGTCTTCGGACTGTGTCGTTCTGGCCACTCGGTGGTTGGGGCTTCTACTGGGCCGTGCAGGCGCGCTCAGAGGTCAAGCACGAGCGCCAGTGCGGCTTCAACGGCGCTGAGTTCCTGGCCGGTGAGCCGCCCGGCTGACGGCCCGAGGCGCTCGGGTGCGACGACCCGCATTTGTTCGACCAAGACGCGAGTGGTTCGTCCGGCGATCTCGACGGCCGGGCGGAATGTCGCCGGTGCCGCGCTCGTCGAGGTCGGAGCGATCAGGGTGGTGCTGAGCGCCAGGAGGTCGTCGGACTGCACGACGACGCCGTAGCGCGGTCCGGACTGTTCGTGGCCGCGTGGTGCCTTGGGCGGTGGAAGGCGAAAGACCTCGCCGCGGACCATCAGTCGGCTTCCGCTGGGGCCAGCTCGTCGAGCTCTTCGCGGATGGCAAGCATTTCGGCAGCATCCTGCCGGTTCGCTGCGAGTGCGGCAGCCTCTGCTCGAAGTGCTGAACGACTTGCTCGGCGGGCCGCCGCTTCCCGTAGGGCGGCGCGAACGGCGTCGGAGTCGTTGAGTCCCTGGGCCTTGAGCGTCGCGAGGTGGGATTCGCCAGCGTCGTCGAGTCGAACGTGGATCGAGCGAGCCATTGAACAAGTGTAGCGCGAATTGTTCTACACGTCGACGGTGTTTCTGGTGCCTCGCAGGTGCCGATGAAGTGGTGTGGCGTTTTGAGGTCGCCGCCGAATGTCGCGACGATCTGGGCTGATCACCGAACCCCCCAGTCGTTCGTGGAGGAACCGCGGCGGGCCGTACTGCAGTAGCCGCCGCTCGGGTTCTGACCGAGAGCACCTCTCGGCGCCCGCAGCTGCCGGCGCAGCTCGTTCTTGATCGCCGACCTGGCAACGTGATCGTTCAGCACCTCCACCACGACGACGGCTGGCCAGTCGCGACGCGTCGCCCCGCCGTCTTGCTCGGAGCGACCATCCCGCGCTCTCCAGTTGCAGCTTTAGATCGCCGCTGCGCCTGCAACGATCACCTCATGTTGGGTTGGCCGCGACTGCGACCGTCGAGGTTGGCGAACTCTGAACTACAGCATTTGGTCCGGGTCCACGGCCGCCAGGCTGCCGGTGCCTTTGCGCGGACCGCGTTGGTTGCTGGGCATCGCCGGCACGTCGAGCGTCAGATCCGCCGCGGTCGGCTCATCTGGATACCGGGCGACGTGTTCACGGGTTTCGGACAGGCCGGTGGTCATCTCGAGGATCCGTTTGTCTCTCGCCGACTGCGTGTCACCCTCCACTTGCCGCATGAGCCGTCGAGCAATTTCGAGTCCGTCGCGCGCGGCATGCTCTGCGACATAGCCGGGCATCCAGCGATCGATGTTCGCGCCGGCGCTGCGGGGCGCCGACAACTCCCTGCCTGGGCCACCGAGGTGGCGGCGCTCGCTGTTTCGCCCGATCCTGATCGGTGGCCGCTTTGGTGCACGATCCAGGAAGGCCGGTGGGTTGCCGGGAGTTTCCCCTACTGGCACGGAGCATCTGAACGGATCTCCCTGCGTGGGCTCGGAGAGCGAAGCGCCGCCTTTCTGCACGCGGCGTACCGTGAGGCGTTTGCCCACAGCGCCGCTGGCGGTCACCTGTTCGTAACCAACTCGCGCCAGCTGCTGCAGGAGCGCGACGACGGGTATTGGACAGGCGTCGAAATTGTCACGCCGAGAGAGGCGTTGGGCATCGTCGGGGCTTACCTGCGGCTCGTTGATTACGACGCTGACGGCGACAGGCGCAACGGCGTCGACACCGCGCTCCACGCATTGAGTGAGGTGTCCTGGACGGCTAGCCCGCTCCCTTCGAGCGCCGAGTCGGCCGTCACAGGCAAGTTGCTCGACATCTACTGCGCGCGCGACACGCTTGTACCGCTGCTGTGGGAGCCGCGGGCGCTGAGTTCTTTGCTTCCGCGGCTTCACGCACTCACCGGGCTGTTCGTCACGGGCCACGGGCTCTTCGAGGCGTGGGCCCTCGGCGCTGCGCGACGTCTTGGCGTCGAGATCCATTCGAAGCCAATTGATGGGCTACAGCGACGACTGCGTGCGGACGTCGAGCTGGCACCGGCGACCCAACAGGCGTTCCGAGCGTCGCCAACTAAGGAACTCCTGGGAATGCTGCGGGCGTTCCGCCATTCCGTTGCCCATGCCGGCGTGCTGGGTGGCGGGGCGAGCTGGGTGCGCGGCGTTTCGCTCCGGCCGACGGTCGGCCTTACCAGACACCAATGTCATGCGGTCCGCGAGCTTGCGCGGGTGACCAAGCAGAAGCCCCGAGCTTTGGGGCTCGTCGATCACAATCGCGAGCTTGGCCAGCTGCAGCCACTCGAAGGCACCGGGTCGTGTGATGCATGGCGCCTCGCCGACGAAACGGTGCGCCAAGTGTGTGAGGCATTTGTCCGCTTGAGCGCGGCGCTTGCTGAGGATCTCGGCGATCCGCTGCCCGTGACCCACAGGCCGCCCGACACCTTGAACTGGATGGACGTGGCTCGACGAGCGGCCTTCGGCGGGCTAGCGGGTGCGCCGCTGCTCATGGACCTGCAAGGGCTCCGCGAAGATCTGGCTTGAGTGCAATTTGCCGAGCCTCAATACCTCCACACGGAGGCCTGCGAAAGCGTAACTGAAGGTGTGATTCAGCCCCAGAATATCCCGGTCGGGTCGCGCTCGATCTCGTTAAGCAGCACGTCGATCTTGGCCGACGGTCCGACGAGGTCGTACAGGTGAAAGCGGCTGTTGCGGTCTCGGTAGTAGAGCGTCCAGATGCCCGTCCGCTGCACGTAGCGAAGCCGAGCGACGGGCATGCGGGTCCACTCGGGGCCGAAGTCCTCACGCCACGGGGCGCGGCATTCCAGGATCGTCAGGAAGCCCCGGCCGATGTCCACCTCGACCCGCAGTTGATCGAGCACATGGTCCGGGACTCTGGCTTGGCAGAAGTCTCGGACTCGCTCGACATCTTGCTCGGGCAGCGGCACGGGTCGAATCCTAGAGACCGCGCCTGAGGGAATACCGGCCGTCGCAACCTTGGGCGAGGTCGGCGTTTGGGGTGTGCAGCCGCCGCCGCAGTTCGTTCGGCGTTTGCGCGTGTCCAGGCCCGAGGTGTGACCGGTTTGCAAACCGCTCCCATCAGTTCGACTCGAGGCATCGCGCCTTAGTCGACCTCACACGAAGGCCCGCGAAAGCGGGCCTTCGGCGTTCTCGGGGCAGGGCCGCCTATCAGCCTTTGCGGGACCGCTCTGCGTCGAACTGCGCCTTGTCGCTCGCCGCCTTCTCCTTGCGGCGCTGCGCGCCGAGGTTGTACTGCGCGCCGAGGGAGATCTGCGGGTCGTCGACGTCGAAGTGCGCCTTGGTTCGGCGGCGGTTCACGACCACCGACACCATGTTGCCCGGCTCGGGCAGCCTGAACCCGTTGCCTTTGGTTCTGATGGTCAACCGCGTCGGCTGCCCGTCGGCTCCCGGGAGCTCGACCAGGTAGTCCCAGACCTGCACGATGCCCTGAGGACCGTCGCTCGGGGTGTACTCGCGAACCATGTACTGGCTGATGAGCTTGGCCTGGGCTTGCTTGAGCCCGAAACGGAACAGAGGGCGATCGTTGATCGTCAGCACGGGAGGAATCGTAGGGAGGCCGGTTCCGCTTGACCAGGAGCACGAAGCGCGCGGGCCGCGGCAGGACGGCGCTGGTTGGCGGCACGCAGCGCCGATCTGGGTCGGTTTACCCGTCCCA
>JAEZDB010000107.1 GCA_023429855.1 Actinomycetes bacterium | reverse complement strand
GGCCAGGACCGCTCCTGGCAGGGCGAGCATGGCCACCGCCGCGCCCGCGGCTGCGACGCGGCGCGGGGCCACGCGGAGACGGGGCCGGATCACTTGGGCTTGGCGATGTCGATGGCGCGGGTGACCTTGGCGGTGCCGTCCTTCGGCGCCGCGAACGTGACCACCAGCTGGCGGGCGCCGTGCGGGCGGTACCCGTCGGGCCGCACCGCGACGATCCCGATCTTCGCGCCGCTCGGAACCCCGCCGAACTTGACGGTGAAGTTGCCGCCGTCGGGCGTGGTGCCGCGCATGGCCAGCGGCGTGCTGGTGCGGACCCAGCGGCCGCCCTTCCGCACGGCGCCTCCGATGATCTCGAGCTTGCTGTTCTGGCCCCAGACCGGTACGCGCAGCGCGATCTGGCTGCCCTTGACCACACGCGCGAGGCGGTAGGTGGTGTCGATGCCGGTGGTGGTCAGGCGGTGCCGCAGCTCGATGCGGCCGCCGGTCGACGAGGCGTTTGCGGTGACCTCCATCGACGTGCCGAACGACGATGCGGTGTCGGCTGCTTTGCCGACGAGCCGCACGTCGCGGGTGCTCTGGCGGGTCGGCGTTGCCGGCTGGCTGTCGACCCTCACGACGCCGTCGCGAACGATCGACAGTCCGAGGCTGCCGGTCCCGCGGCCCCCGAGCGCCGTGAGCGGGTGCATCTCGGCGTCGAACAGGCGGACGGGCTCGATGCCGCCCTGCGACTGGCCGGCGCGAGTAGGCAGGATCGCGCCATTGAAGACGGGCGTGCTGAACGAGAACCGGCCGGTCTCCTGGTCATGCGCCATCCAGTTCGGCGGCAGATCCGGGCCGACGTCTTGGAACCGGCCGTCGAGCGAGGCGTCGAGGACCGCGAACCGCAGCGGGCCGATGAGCTCGTTGCCGCTGCCGACGGTAAAGCCGTTCGGCGCGTCAAAGCTCGTCTTGCCTGGCAGCGGACCGCCGACCAGGCTCATCTCGGGCTTCCACGCTGTGGCAAGGTAGAGCGCGATGCCGTGCTGGGCGATCGAGCGCGCGTAGGCCCGCTGCTTTGGGTAGCCGAGCAGCGCATCCGGACCCGAGGCCGTCATCAGGCCGTCGAGCGACCAGGCCCAGTACTGGCGCAGGTGCCGCCGCTTGGTGCCAAGGCCGGTATCCCAGTTCGGATAGCCCGCGTGCGTCCATGAGCCGAGGAGCATGTGGCGCGACCACTCCTGAAGCGTCGCGAGCTCCTTCTGGGGCAGCGGCGGCATACCGGCGCGGATCGCTGCCTGGTACATGCCGAGCGAGCTGAGTGCGAGGTTGCCGTACTCGGTCGTCTCGATCTTGTTGAGCTGGGCGTTCTTGCTGCGGTTGGGCAGGTAGCGGAAGCCCCCGCCAGAGGTGAGGTTCGGCGAGCCCCCGGGCGTCGCCGGGTCCTTCTTGTGGGCGTAGTTGGCGAACCACATCAGCTGCTCGCGGTAGTCCTTGAGTACCGACGTAGCGCCGGCCACTTCGAGCGCGGCAGCGTAAACCTCGACGTGCCAGTTGATCTGGTTCAGGGCGCGGCGAGGGGCCGTGTAGAACGGAGACTGCGCGAGTTCGACGAGCACCTGGGCGATCCGGTCGGCGTCGGCCTGTTCCATGCCGATCACGTTGCGCGCACGCCATGCCGCCGTGAGCGCACGCACGGCGCTCGTGTCGATCGACGGGTGCAGGACGGCGTTCTCGGGGTCCTCGCCGATCGCGGGCGTCCACGCGGGCGCGTGCGGGAAGTGCCCGACCTGCCGGGGCCGGAGGTTGCGCAGCACGAGCACGGGCGGCCGCGTGAGAACGCGGACCATGGGGACGATGCGGTCGTCGTGGCGGATCGTGCCGTTGTGGTTGGCGAGCGCCGCCATGCTGTGGAGCTGCAGCAGCAGCGTGTTGAGACGCGTGTCGGGGAACCCTCGCTCGTTGACGTAGACGCCGCGGGCCGCGTTCCAGCGTCCGTCGACGCGGGCGCCGATGTCGTCGCCGAGCTTCCACGGGTCAGGGGTTGCGTCGATGCTGCTGGCCGGGTTGGCTGCCGGCGAAGTCGGGGCAGGTGCTTGCGCGTGCGCCATGGCGGGCAGCCCGCCGAGTGAGAGCAGGACGAGCGGGGCCGCGAGCGCGCGCGCCACAACGCTGGAAGCGGGGCGACGCATCGAGCCCGCGATCGTACTCATCGGCGCGGCGGCCGTGCGCCAGCTCGCGGCGGCACGGGCAGGCGGCGCGCCCGTCCAGAGTGTGGCCGAGGGGAAGATCACGGGGCCTTCAACACCGCAGGCGCGGATTCCTACCGCAGCGGTCGCTCTGGATGCAGGTCTGGCGCCTTTGGATGGGCGTGATGCCGCTCTGATACGCCGGGGCAGCGCGCGTAACTACCCACCGGTAGGCTCCCGCGCGTCATGCCTGTGAATACGTCTGCCATCGGGAAGACCTTCGCGCCCGGCACCTATGCCGTCGGTCGCGAAAAGGTCAAGGAGTACGCCGCCGCCATCGGCGAGACCAACCCGGTCCACCTCGATCCGGCCGCCGCGCGCGCCGCGGGCTACGACGACGTCGTTGCGCCGCCGATGTTCGCGGTCGTCTTCATCTCCCAGACCATGGCGCCGACGCTGTTCGACCCCGAGGTCGGCATGAACTTTGCGCTGATGGTGCACGGCGGCCAGTCGTTTACCTGGGAGCGCCCGATCGTCGCTGGGGAGGAGATCACCACGCACGTGTCGGTCAAGGACATCTACGAGAAGGACGGCAAGGGCTTCTACGTCTACGAGACGATCTCGAAGGACGAGAAGGACGAGACCGTCGTCACCGGCGAGTGGACCTTCTTGGTCCGGGGAGTCTGAGCATGAGCTTTGAAGCTGGCCAGGAGATCAACGAGCTGAAGGTCACGCCGGACCGGTTCCTGCCGATCCGCTACGCCGGTGCGTCGGGCGACTTCAACCCGATCCACACCGACCAGGAGTTCGCCAAGCAGGTCGGTCTGCCGAGCACGATCCTGCACGGCCTCTACTCGATGGCGCAGGTCGCCCGCGCGATCCAGGAGAACGCCGGCGGCCCCGAGAACGTCAAGTCGCTGAGCGTGCAGTTCCGCGGCATGGGCTTCCCCGAGCAGGAGATCACGGTCACGGGCACGGTCCGCGAGGTCGAGGGCGGCGTCGCGACGATCGACACCGTCGCTGAGCAGAGCGGCAACCAGATCATTCGGAATGCTGTTGCCACCGTCGAGGCTTAGGGCCGCGACGACGCTTCAGGCCGTCTAGCGGACGGCCTCAGGCGCAGTGCCGGGGAGCAGCCGCTCCTCGGCACTGAACGCCGACAGATCCGGCATCACCTGCGCCACCGTGATGCCGTCGAGCTCCGCCTCCATCGAGGCGGTGAGCTGCCGGTCGATGCCGGCGAGCGTCTGCGTGATGCTCGCGCCGACTGGGCACCCTGGCTGCACCGCGTGCAGTCCGAACAGCGGTGCGCCCTCCTGGACGGCGCGCCACGCGTCACCGAGCGTGATCTCGGCCGGCTCGCGTCGAAGCTCCCAGCCGCCGCGCGGACCCGGCCGTGAGCCCACGAGGCTCGCCTCGCGCAGTCTCCCGAGGACGCGCCGCAGGTAGACGGGGCTGACCGCCGCGCTCTCCGACATCACGTCGGAGCTCACCGGCGTGCCTCCCGAGTTGCCGAGCAGCGTCAACACGTGGATCGCTACGGCGAACTGGGTGTTGGTTGAGCCGGCCATGGGCCAAGTGTACCGGCGTGTCGCGAATTCGTAATCAATGCTGCTACGGTAATTCGCAATCAGTCCGAATACGAATACGAGGGACCACGTCATGACCACCATCGCCATCTCCGGAGCCTCTGGCCAGCTCGGCCGCCTGACCGCCGAGTTCCTCCTCGAGCGCGTCCACCCGTCGAGCGTCGTGCTGCTCACCCGCTCCCCCGAGCGCCTCGCCGATCTCGTCGAGCGCGGCGCGACGGTCCGCGCGGCGGACTTCAATGACCCGGACGGGGTGACGGCCGCGCTCCAGGGCGTCCACCGGTTCCTGCTCATCAGCACCGACACGGTCGGCGCGCGTCTCGACCAGCAGGTGGCAGCGATCCAAGCTGCCAAGGCAGCCGGCGTCGGCCACGTGCTCTATACGTCGGCGCCGGAGCCGTCGGCTGAGAACCCGGCCGTGGTCAACCCCGACCACCTCGGCACCGAGCAGGCGCTGCAGGCCAGCGGTCTCACGTGGACGATCCTGCGCAACAACCTCTACGCCGAGTTCCAGGTGCAGGAGGGCGCTCCGGCGGTCGCGTCGGGGCGGCTGTTCACCAATGCGCCCGACGGCAAGGTCGCATGGGTGAGCCGTGTGGATCTGGCGCGCGCCGCTGCCGCGGTGCTTACCGCCGACGCCGGCCACGAGAACGCGGTCTACGAGCTGGGCGGCGCCGAGTCGCTGACCCGTCGCGACTTCGCCGCGATCCTCACCGAGGTGACGGGCCGCCCGGTCGAGGTCGTCGCCGTCAACGACGCTGGCCTGACTGCCGGGCTCGAAGCTGCGGGCATCCCGGACTTCGTCGCGACCGTGCTCGCGTCGTTCGGTGCTGCCGCGCGCGAGGGCTACCTCGACCTGCCGAGCGACATCATCGAGCGGCTCACCGGTCAGCCAGCAAGGCCGCTGCGCGACGTGCTCGCGGCGGCCAAGGACGAGCTGCTCGCCGCGCCGGCCGCCCACTGACCACGCGGCCGACCGACCCGCCGCGTTAGCGTGCGGCGGGTGCTTCGCCTTCTGCCCGAGCCCCACGCCCGATGACCGTCGCGATCACCGGTGCGTCTGGAGGCCTCGGGCGCCGCGTGACCGAGCTGCTCCTCGAGCGCATGCTCCCAGAGGACCTCCTGCTGCTCACGCGCACGCCCGACGCGCTGAAGCACTTCGCCAAGCGCGGGGTGGAGGTCCGCAAGGCCAGCTTCAAGAACCCGACTGGCCTCAAAGCCGATCTGCACGGGGTCGAGCGCCTTCTGCTCATCAGCGCCGACGCCGGCCCGAACCGGCTGGAGCTGCAGCGCCAGGCCGTCGCGGTCGCCGCGGTGGCGGGGGTTGAGCACGTCGTTTATACGTCGATGGCGCAGCCGAGCTCCGATAACCCGTCGTTCGTGATCCCCGACCATGCCGGCACCGAATCGGCGCTGCGTGAGAGTGGGATGGCGTGGACGTTCCTGCGCAACAACGTCTATGTCGAAGGCGCGGTGCTCGTGGCTGAGCAGGCGTTGCAGAGCGGGCGCCTCGTCACGAACGCGGGCGACGGGGGCACCGCCTACGTGAGCCGTCACGACTGCGCGCGGGCTGCCGCGGCAGTGCTGCTGACCGACGGCCACGAAAAGGAGGCGTACGACATCACCGGGACCGAGGCCGTGACGCAGGAGCAGCTCGCTGAGCTCATCAGCGACCTGACGGGTGCGCCGATCGAGCTCGTAGCGCTGCCCGACGACGCCTACTTCGACCACCTGATCGACAGTGGCGTACCGCAAGCGGTCGCCGACGTGATGTCGTCGTTCGGCGAGGCGACGCGCGGCGGCTTCCTCGGCAAGGTCACGAGCGACGTCGTCGACCTCACGGGCCGTCCACCGGCTGCCCTGCGAGACGTCCTCGCCAAGGCGCTGAAGCGGACCTAACCCAACGCACGGGCATGCCGCGGTCGCCCGCGGCTGTATGCCCGTTGGCCGTTCAGTGCGCCGTTGCGTGCGTGGCGGCCCACTGCTCGGCCGTCACGCGCATCACGAGGATCGCCGCCCCCGAGGGCGCCGTGACTTGCTGCTCGAGCTGGAGCCCGAGGTGGTGTGCTCCGTCGATCGAGGCGCGGTGGTCGGCGCGGGCGCAGCCCATCACCGAGGTGGCGCCGAGGTCGCGGAACGCCTCGCCAATCACGGCATCGCTGGCCTCGGCAGCAAGGCCGCGGCGCCAGTGCGAGGGGTGGACCCAGCAGCCAAGCTCGAAGTCGGCGGGGTCGAGTCCGAGCTCGTTCTCGCCGAGGTACGTGACGCCGACGAAGCCGGTGATCACGCCCGCGGACCGCTCCGAGATCGCGCGCCAACCGAACCCGTGCGCCTCCCAGTGGTGCAGGAGCGCGCGCGAGAGCACTTCGGGATGCTCGGGGTCCCAGCGCGGGTTGCGCGCGATCGATGGCACCACGCCGGAGGTTCGCGCCAGCTGCGCCAACGCGGCGGCGTGCTCAGGCGCCCACGGGGTCAGGTCGAGGCGCTCGGTGTGGATGGTGCGGGCGGGCATGGCAGACCGGCTGGACTGCGCGCCGGCGCGGTCAGCCGTGTCCATCCACCATGGCGTGCGCGGAGCCGTCGGTCAAACCAGTGCCGGACGATATGGACGCTATCGCCCGGTCAACGGTCGCCCAGGGCAGTTCGAGCGACCGTGTGGGCCGCAGGCGCGCAGCCAAGCGCTCGTCGTGGGTCGCGAGGACGACCGCGCCGGGCCAGCCGTCGAGGGCCGCCTTGAGGGCCTCCAGCGAGCGGAGGTCGAGGTGGTTGCTCGGCTCGTCGAGGAGCAGGCACGTGGTGCGCTGGGCAGCGATCACGGCCAGCTCCGCGCGGGTGCGTTCGCCCGGCGAGAGGGTGCTCGAGGGTCGCCCGGCCTGGTCCGCGCCGAGGCCGACGAGCGCGAGCCTCGAGCGCGCGTCGGTGGGTGCGCGCCCCGTGAGACGCCGCACGACGTCGGCGACGGTGTCGTCTGACCGCAACGCGTCCTCGATCGCGCCGAGCACCGCTGCCACGGCGCCAGTCGCCGAACTGCGTTTGCCGGACTCCACGGGGTGCGCGCCGGCGAGGGCCTGCAGGATCGTTGTCTTGCCGCTGCCGTTGGGGCCGCGCAGCAGCAGGCGTTCGCCCGCCGCCACCGCGAGGTCGAGGGGTCCGATCTGCCAGTCGCCGCGCCGCAGCGTGACCTGCTGGAGCGACACGACGTACGGCGCTCGCTGCTCTTCTGGCGTGAGTTCCAGCGAGAGGGCCGCGTCTTGCCACGGTCGCTCGGGAATCTCGACGCGTCCTGCGCGTTCACCGACGACTCGTCCGCGCGCGGCGACCCCGTCGGCGCGGGCGCTGAACCACTCCCGGGCGTGCTTGTCGTTGTCGCGACGCGTCGCACCGACCCGCGAGCGGGTAGCTGCGGCGCGTCGCCGGATCTCGCGCTCGGCTGCCTCCAGCTCCGCTCGCTTGGCGACCGCGGTTTCATAGGCCTCCTGCGCCTGGCGAGCCGCGTGCCCGCGCTCGCGCTCGTAGGCGTCCCAGCCGCCGCCATAGAACGCGGGAGCCTCGCCGCGAGGCCGCAGCTCGACGACCCGGTCCGCGAGCTGGGCAAGCAAGGCACGGTCGTGCGAGGCGACGACGAGCGCCCCGCGGTGAGCGTCCAGCAAACGGGCGAGCACGTCGCGCCCGGCGGCGTCGAGGTGGTTCGTCGGCTCGTCGAGCAGCAACGCGTCGACCGGGCGGGCGGCGAGCGGGAGCAGTCCTGCCCGCGCGCCCTGGCCCGAGGACAACGTCGACCGCGGCCGGTCCAGCGCGCCCACCGGCAGGCCGATCGCGTCGGCGGCGCGGTCGAGGTCGGCGTCGGCGGTCGCTGCGTCGACAGCTAGCCACGCTTCGAGCGCGGCGGCGTGCCGGGCGATCACGGCGTCCTGTGACGGGCCTGGAGGTGCAGCGCCGAGCGCTGACTCGGCAGCCGCCAGCTGCCGCGAGGCCGCAGCCACGCCCAGCGCCTCCAACGCCAGTTCGCGCACGGTTGCGACTGCGTTGCTGCTGCGCGCGAGTTGAGGGACGTAGGCGAGCGTGCCGCGGCGGGTCACGGTGCCGGCATCCGGCGTGTCGCGCCCGGCGAGGAGCCGCAGGAGCGTGGACTTGCCGGTGCCGTTGTCGCCGAGCAGGCCGACGTGGTCGCCGTGCGCGATGCGCAGGTCGAGGGCGGGAAAGATGGTGCGATCGCCAAAGCGACGGGCGACGCCGATGGCGTCGATCAGGGTGGCAGACATGCCGGCCTCCAGGGAGGTCGAGGAGCAACGGTCGTCAGCGCGGCCGGCCGCGGGGGCGCGGCGGGCGAGTCGGGGCGGCTGAGGGCGGTTACTGGCGCATGCGGTGGCCGGTGAGGGCCGCTCTCGACGGTAGCAGCGCGCGGACGAGCGGTGGACACCCGGGCGCGGAGCCGTGCGACGCGCCGTAGAATGGGGCCATGTCGGCTGAACGCGACCACCCGGACCTCAGCCGCCGCCAGGAGCTGGTGCTCGGCAAGGTCGTCCGCGTCTACCAGCAGACCGAACGGCCGGTCGGCAGCAAGTCGCTGGCCTCCGACGAGGCCCTCGGCGCAGGTCCGTCGACGATCCGCAGCGAGCTCGCGTGGCTCGAGCAGGTCGGTCTGCTCGACCACCCGCACACCTCGGCCGGCCGCGTTCCGACCGACGCCGGTCTGCGCTACTTCGTCGACCACCTCCTCGACGAGCCGCCGGCCGTCTCGGTCGATCTCGACCTGATCCGCCGCGAGCTCGACGCCGCGATGCGGCTCGTCTCCGTGCAGCTCGCTGACATCACCGATCTGCTGGCCGTCGTCTCGGCGCCGCCGCTCGGTACGGCGACGATCCGCCACATCGAGGTGCTGCCGCTGCAGCCGCACGTGGTCGCCGTCGTCGTGATCACCTCGACCGGCGGCGTCACTCGGCGGGTGTTCACCTTCGAGGAGCGCGTCGACCAGGGCCTCGTGAACTGGGCCGCGGAGTACCTCAACGAGCGCCTCACCGGGACTGGCCTCGGGGCGCGCATGTTGCAGAGCCGCCTCCGCGATCCCGGTCATGGACCACGCGAGTCGGCGTTTCTGACTGCGATCTCGCCGACCTTCACCGACCTTGAAGGCGCGGGGGAGGACTCGCTCTACGTCGAAGGCACCGCCCGCCTGGTTCGAGGCCGCGACCTCTCCGCCGCGAGCGAGCTGCTGGAGATGCTCGAGCAGCGCCGCTCGCTGCTTGGCGCGCTGCAGGAGGCGCTCAGCACCGGCGACGTCGTCGTTCGCATCGGCGCTGAGAACCCCGATCCGGCCTTGC
This sequence comes from Actinomycetes bacterium, assembly GCA_023429855.1. Taxonomy (GTDB): domain Bacteria; phylum Actinomycetota; class Thermoleophilia; order Solirubrobacterales; family Solirubrobacteraceae; genus JAGIBJ01. The sequence continues at coordinate 4,575 of JAEZDB010000107.1, read as the reverse complement.
GCACCCTCGCGCATGTGGCCGGCGCCTACGGTCTGCCGCGCCGCGCCCTCGGCACCGTGTCGCTGATCGGCCCGCTTCAGATGGACTACGCCGCTTCGATCGCGGTCGTGCGCTCTGCGGCGGCGCAGCTCTCGCGCTACATGGCCGACGTCTACGAGGACTGACGCAAGCTGCTGACGCCGTAGTGCTGCGGGGTCCGCGCGCCGACAGACCGGGTTTGCACTCGGTCAAGCGGCCATTTCGCCGTCCCCCGCTGCCTATGCCGCGGGTGCCGCGGTACGGTCGACAGGCGCCCCGGTCAAACCAGTCCGGGACGGGTCAACGACGGGATGGGGGAATCTCGTGCAAGCACCGCGCACCGACTACGACCGAGCCAAGCTGCTGGTCGAGGCCGTCCAAGAGCTGTCCGTCGCCCGGACCATCCTGCAGATCCAAGCGGTCGTGCGTTCAGCGGCGCGTGAGATCGCTGGCGCCGACGGGGCGACGTTCGTGCTGCGCGGCGCCGGCGAGCGGTGCCACTACGTCGACGAGGACGCCATCGAGCCGCTCTGGAAGGGCCAGGACTTCCCGATGGAGGCGTGCGTCAGCGGCCACGTGATGCTCAGCGGCGAAGCGGTGCGCATCCCAAACATCTACGTCGACGACCGCGTCCCGCACGAGGCGTACCGGCCGACGTTCGTGCAGAGCCTGGCGATGGTCCCGATCCGGCAGAGCAGCCCGATCGGCGCGATCGGCGTGTACTGGCAGGACCACCATCAGACGAGCGACGGCGAGCTGGAGCTCCTGCAAGCGCTGGCGGATTCCACGTCGGTGGCGATGGAGAACGCCCGCATGGTCGACGAGCTCGAGCAGGCCCGGCTCGAGACGCTGCAGCGTCTGGCGCTCGCGGGCGAGTTCCGCGACGACGACACGTTCCAGCACACGCAGCGGGTCGCGTTCACCTCGGCGATGCTCGCGATGCAGCTCGGCCTCGAAGACGAGCGGGTCGACCTGATCCAGCAGGCTGCCTCGCTGCACGACATCGGCAAGCTCGCGGTGCCCGACTCGATCCTCCTCAAGCCGGGGCGGCTCACGGCAGACGAGTTCGAGCAGATGAAGGCCCACCCGACGGCGGGTGCGGCCATGCTCGAGGGGAGCCATTCCGACGCGCTGCGGCTCGCGGCCGAGATCGCGCTCTCGCACCACGAGCGTTGGGACGGCTCGGGGTACCCCTGGGGCTTCTCGGAGACCGAGATCCCCTTGAGTGCGAGGATCGTGTCGGTGGCCGACGTCTTCGACTCGCTCACCCACGAGCGGCCCTACAAGCACGCGTGGCCCGTGGCCGACGCGGTCGGCGAGATCCACCGCCTCCGCGGCCAGCAGTTCGATCCCGATGTGATCGAGGCGTTCACCAGCCTGGACCCGGCGCTGCTCGTCGACGGCAACCGTTCGTCGCCGCTCAAGCTCGTCGCCTGACGCGGCGTCGCGGCACTCCCGCACGCGCCAACCGCAGCAGCACCTGAGTGAGCCCGGCCACAGCTGGGCGCCCCGGCGCTGCGCGCCGTCCCGGAACCCTGCAAACTGCTGGGCGTGCCCCGCGACCCGTACGAGGTCCTCGGCGTCCCGCGCGACGCCGATGACTCGCAGATCAAGAAGGCGTTCCGTCGGATGGCGCGCGAGCTCCATCCCGACAACAACGACGCCCCGGATGCCGAGGACAAGTTCAAGGAGGCGGCGACCGCCTACGAGATCCTCAGCGACTCCGACCGCCGTGCCACCTACGACCGGTACGGCCATGACGGCCTACGCGGTGGCGGCTTCCAGTCGCAGGCCGAGGGCTTCGGCTCGTTCTCCGATCTGTTCAGCGCGTTCTTCGGCGAGGCCTTCGGTGGCAGCGGGGGCGGTGGCCCGGCCGCCGGCGAAGACCTGCTCGTCCGGCTCGACCTCGACCTCGAGCAGACCGTCAAGGGCGGCCAGGCGTCGCTGGCGTTCGACGCGATCGTCGGCTGCGACACCTGCGAAGGCACCGGCGCCAAGCCCAAGAGCGAGATCAAGCAGTGCGACCGCTGCGGCGGCGCTGGCGAGCTGCGCGCCGTCACGCGCACCCCGTTCGGACAGGTCGTCCGCGCCGTGGCGTGCGATCGCTGCGGCGGCCGCGGCACCCTGATCGAAGACCCGTGCGACACGTGCCGCGGCGAAGGTCGCGTCGTCACGCGCCGCGACTTCAAGATCGACATCCCGCTCGGCATCGCCCACGGCCAGCGGATCCGCCTGCGCGGCGAGGGCCACGCCGGCGAGGCCGGCGCCCCCAGCGGCGATCTCTACGTGCAGGTCGCGGTCAAGCCGCATCCCGTCTTCACGCGCGACGGCGACCACCTCATCGCCGTCGCCCCCGTTGCCGCGCCCTACGCCGCGCTCGGCACGACGATCGAGATCGACGGCTTCGACGGCCCGATCGAGGTCGAGGTCCCGGCTGGCGCCCAGCCCGGCGAAGAGGTTCGGCTGCCCGGCCTCGGCATGCCGCGTGGTCGCGGCGACCGCGGCGAGCTGCGCGTCGTGCTCGACATCGTGATCCCGCGCCGCCTCGACGAGCGCCAGCGCGAGCTGCTCGAAGCCTTTGCCGAGTCGCTCGAGGACCGCAACCTCAAGTCGCCCGGCGGTCTCGGCGAGCGCCTGCGCCGCCTGGCCGGGAAGCGCCGATGATCCGCCTCGCCGTCCGCGTTCCGCGCGAGTCCTCCGAGCTCGTCCTCGCCGAGCTGCTCGAGCTCGCGCCGTCGGGGATCGAGGAGAAGGACGTCGCCGAGAACGCCGAGCTCATCGAGTACGCCGTCTACGGCTCGGCCGGCGAGCTGCCCGACCTCGGCGCCGCGGCCGCGCATGTCGCCGGGATTCCGGTCGACGTGTTCACCGAGGAGATCGCCGACGACTGGCACGAGCGCTGGCGCGACTTCCACAAGCCCGTCACGATCGCCGGCAAGCTGCATGTGCGGCCGCCGTGGCTCGAGGCGCAACCCGGCGTGACGGATCTGGTCATCGACCCTGCACGCGCGTTCGGCACGGGCGCCCACGAGACGACGCAGCTCTGCCTCGAGTTCCTCCTGGAGCTCGAGCCCGAGGGTGCGATGCTCGACCTCGGCTCCGGCTCGGGTGTGCTCGCCATCGCGGCCGCCCAGATGGGGTTCAGCCCGGTGGTCGGCCTCGACTTCGACCCGGCCAGCGTCGAAGCCACCGACGACAACGCCAAGGTCAACGGGGTGGAGGTCAAGTCCGCCCGCTTTGATCTGATGCACGCCGACACGATCCCGTCAGCGCCGACGGTCGCCGCGAACCTGCTGCGGCCGCTGCTGCTGAAGGTCGCGGAGACGGGCTTCTCGCCCGAGGTGCCGCGCACGATCGTCGCGTCGGGCCTGCTGCGCCACGAGGCCGACGTGGTCGCCGCAGCGTTCGAGCGCCACGGGTTGCGCGAGACGGGCCGCCGCGAGCTCGGCGAGTGGGCGGCGCTGCTGCTGCAGCGCTAGCCCGGTGGGGGCCGCCTGGCCCGCTGACGACATCGCCGCTGGTGCGGTTTGGTACGAAATCCCCCGAGAACTCGGGGTTTGTGGCCCCCGCCACGATGTTGCCTTCTGGGGGAAACCCACTAGCGTCGAAGGCATGGCGTGGAACGTGGTGATTGCAGGCGGCGGCTTCGGCGGGGTCCACGCGGCCAAGTACTTGGCCCGCGTGCTGCCGCACCACTCGGCGCGGATCACGCTTGTCAACGACACGAACTTCCTGCTCTACACGCCGCTGCTGCCGGGCGCCGCGGCGGGCACGCTCGAGCCGCGTCACGTCGTGGTGCCGCTGCGCGAGACGCTGCCGGACTCCGTCGACCTGCTCGTCGGCTCCGTCACGGGCGCTGAGCCGGGGGAGAAGAGCGTCTTCGTCGACACCGTCAGCGGCGAGCGCAAGCGCCTGCGCTACGACCAGCTCGTCGTCGCGCTGGGCTCGGTCAGCCGCACGCTGCCGATCCCGGGCCTCGCCGAGCACGGGCTCGGGCTCAAGTCGCTGCCTGAGGCGATCGCGCTGCGCAACCGCGTGCTGCGCAACCTCGAGCTGGCGGAGTCCACTGAGGACCCCGTCGAACGCCGCGCCGCGCTCACGTTCGTCTTCGTCGGGGCGGGCTACGCCGGCCTCGAAGGCCTCGCCGAGCTTCAGGACTTTGCGAGCGAGGTGCTCGACCTCTACCCGCGGGCGCGGGTGCACGGCATGCGCTGGATCCTGGTCGAGGCGCGCGACCGCGTCATGCCTGAGGTGTCGCCGTCGCTGGCCGACTTCGCGTCGCGCGAGCTCACGGCTCGCGGCATCGAGCTGCGCACGAGCACCACACTCGAGGAGATCACCGAGAACACCGCGCGGCTCAGCGATGGCGAGGTCGTGCCGACCCGCACCGTCGTGTGGACGGCCGGCGTGAAGCCGCACCCGGTGGTCGCCAAGCTCGGCCTGCCGCTCAACGAGACCGGGCGCATCATCGTCGACAAGACGCTGGCGGTCGACGGCCAGCCGGGCGTGTGGGCGCTGGGCGACAACGCGAGCGTCCCGGACCCGGCAGCGAAGGGC
>JAEZDB010000460.1 GCA_023429855.1 Actinomycetes bacterium | reverse complement strand
GCCGAATCGCGGCGGTGCTCGGATCGCGTGCGGCGGCGTTGCCGGATCCGCTCGAGCGCCGCCTCTCGCTTGAAGGGCGCGTCAGTGCTCCGAGCGCGGAGCGCGTTTCCTCGGCCGCCGGACCGGTGCCGACGGTCGCGGTGAAGCCCACGGGGGGCGCGTACGACGCCGTCGCCCGCTTCGCCCATGAGGGGCCGCGACCGCTGACCGGCGACGCTGCCGCCCGTGCCGATCGGGAGTCGCTGCACGTGGCCGTGATCATTCCGCCGTTTCGGGTTGGCTCGGGCGGCCACATGACCATCTTCCGACTGATCGAGCAGCTCGAGGCCAAGGGCCACACCTGCACGATCTGGGTCGACGACCCGCTGGGCTGGAACCCGGAGGGCGCCGCCGTGCTCCGCGGCACCATCATCGAGCACTTCCGGCCGCTTGCCGCGCCGGTGTTCAAGGGCTTTGGCGACTGGTTCGGCGCCGACGTGGCCGTCGCGACCGGGTGGCAGACCGTGCACACGACGCTGATGCTCCGCAGCTGCGCTGCCCGCGCCTACCTTGTGCAGGACCACGAGCCGGAGTTCTACGCCGCGTCCGCCGACCGCGAGTTCGCCGAGGCCACCTATGGACTCGGCCTGCATGGCATCGCGGCCAGCCCCTGGCTCGCTGAGATCGTCACGGGCCATGGCGGCACGTGCGGCACGTTCGACCTCGCCGTCGACCACAGCGTCTACTTCCCTCGCGAACTCGAGCGCTCCGCCGAAACGATCGCCTTTTACGCCCGCCATGAGACCCCGCGCCGCGGCGTCGCCCTCGGCGCGATGGCGCTGGAGGAGGTCGTGCGGCGCCGTCCGTCGACGCGAGTCGTCACCTTCGGCTCCGCCAACCCGGTCGGCATGTCGGTCCCCACGGAGTCCGCTGGTTTGCTCTCGGCCGACGAGCTCGCCCGGCTCTACTCCGAGGCGGCGCTTGGTGTGTCGCTCTCGCTGACGAACTACTCGCTGATCCCGGGCGAGATGCTGGCCTGCGGGCTCCCGTGCGTCGACCTCGACCACCCGAGCATCGTGGGCGTGTTCGGCCAGGACGGTCCCGTCGCCTTCGCGCGCCCCGACGTGCGCGCCTTGGCCGACCGGATCATCGAACTGCTCGAGGATCCGGCGGAACGCTCGCGCCGCGCCGAGCTCGGGTTGCGGGGCGCGGCCTCACGCACCTGGGCGCAAGCCGGCGACCAGGTCGAGGCGGAGCTGCGGCGCGCGCTGCAGCTGGCTGGCCGGCGCACCGCTCCGCTAGCGGGCGCCTAAACGACCTGCAGCTTGGGCCGCTCGGGCTGGCTGCCCGCGGCCTCGACCGACACGCGGCGGCTCGGCACGCGGCGGCGGATCACGCGCATGTCCCACCAGCGCTGGAACTCGTCGACCTCGCGCCACGTGGTCTCGGCGGCATGGGGCCCCGCGAGCACGGCGAGGTGCCCGCCGGGCGACGTGCGCAGCCGCACCTCGGCCGACTGCGGCAGCAGCGTGGCGACGGTGTGGACGCCGACTTCGGGTGCGAGGATGTCGTCGTTGCCGGCGATCGCCAGAAACGGCTGGCGCAGGTCGCCGATGTCGAGGAACTCGCCGTGCAGCTCGGCGGGGCGCCGGTCGAGCTCGTTGACGGCGATGAACCGCGCGTAGATCTCCCCGATCGACCGGCCCGTGTAGGTGCGCAGCTCGCCCTTGATCGCGTCGGTCGCCTCGATCTGAGCGAGGGCCTCGCGGTCGTGCAGGTTGGCGAGCTTCGACAGCGGGACCCGCAGGTCGCGCGGGATCGATGCCAGCCGCATACCCGTGCGCACGAACGGCGCCGCAACGGGGTTCGTCATCACGCGGGTGAGGGCCGACTGCATGAAGCCCTCGGAGAGGTCGGCCAGGGCCGAGAACGACGCGAGCGTGCCGCGCAGGCGCATGCGATGCAAGTCGAACGGCGCGGCGATCACCGAGACGGTGTGGACGGGCAGGTTCGCGTCGTTGGCGACCGTGAGCGCCGCCAGCACGCCGCCGAGCGACCAGCCGACGAGGTGGACCGGCCGGTCGCCGGCATCGGCGGAGACCTCGCGGATCGTGCGCGGCAGCACGAGCTCGACCCAGCGCTCGAGGGCGAGGTCGCGGTCGGAGAACTTCTGGCGACCGAAGTCGACCATGTAGGTGCGCACGCCCGAACCGAGCAGGTGCTCGACCATCGAATTGCCGTGGCGGAGGTCGAAACATGACGGCGGCGCGCCAAGTGTCGGAACGAGCAGCACGGGTAGGCGGTCCGGGTCGGCCTCGACCGTCTCCAGGTACCGGTAGACGGTGCGGTGGCGGGCTTCGGTGATGATCCGGCGGGCCTGCGGGCGCGTGTCTGCAAGGTGACCGGTCACGGTCGCGTCGTACAGATTTGCCGCTGCAGCGCCCAGCTGGCTCGGGACAAGGGGGTTGAAGACCACGATCGGAGCGTAGGGCAGGGCGACGACGCTGACCAGTTCGGCGCCGTTCGTTCTCTCAGTCGGCACAATCAACCCATGCTGGAGTTGCCCGCCGCCCTGCCCACGCTGCCGCCGGGCCTGGTCGCCGAATTGCGGCGCGACCCGAGCTACGCCCTCGAGACGCTCGCGCTCGCGGCGGTCGAGGTCCACGGGCAGCCGGCCAAGGAATGGGTGCGCTCGCGCGGGCCGATGCGGTATTCGCCGGAGCAGCTTGCGAAGAGCGCCACCAAGCGCCACGCCAACACGGCCCGCATCGAAGGGGCGGCGCTCGGCCTCGGCGGCATCTTCACCGCCGCCCCCGACAGCCTCGCGATGATCTGGATCCTCACGCGCGAGGTGCTGTTCGTCGCCGCCGCCTACGGCCACGACCCGACCGACCGGGCGCGTGCCGCGGAGATGCTCGTGATCTTCGACATCTACGACAACGTCGAAGACGCGCAGGCTGGCCTGGACCGGCAAGGCGAGCGCCTCGCGGTCGCGCTGGCGAGCAAGCAGCTGAACCAGGTCCTCACGTCGAGCCCGGACCAGTCGTTCACGAACCGGCTCGTCCGCTACACCAGCCGCCGCATGGCCAAGCGCTACGGCGGCCGCCTGGTGCCGGGCCTCGGTGCGATCCTCGGCTCGATCGACAACGCGGCGGCAGCGCGGCGCACCGGCGAGCGCGCGATGGAGTACTACCGCACCAAGGGCGACACGTCGAAGCTGCCGCCGATGCCCTGGCGGCGCTGAAAAGCTCCCGATCTTCTGGGCGGTTTCGGGGCACGGCACAGCGCCGTCCGCCAACCTCCCTAGGCTCGTTGGCGTGCCGATCAGGGAGCTGACAGACGGGACCCAGATCGACCTCGTTCTGCTCGTGCAGACCGTTGACCGTCGGTCCCGCAACAACGGGGACGACTTCCTCAAGCTGCAGTTCTGCGACCGCACCGGCACGCTGGCCTCGGTCATCTGGGACGACGTCGATCAGATCGAGTCGCTCTTGGTCGTCGGGGCCCCGTTCCGGGTGTTCGGGCGCTACGAGGTCCACGAGAAGTTCGGCCCTCAGCTGCGGCTCGAGGGGTTCGAGCCGGCGGCCGAGGGCACCTACGATCCGTCCGAGCTGCGCATGGGGCCTCCGGTGCCGGTACCGGAGCTCGAGGCGCGTCTGCGGAGCCTGATCGCCTCGGTGCAGGATCCGGGCATGGCCGCGATGCTGGAGGCCGTCCTCGGCGAAGGCACCGCGACCTGGGAGGCCTACCGCGTGGCCCCGGCCGCCAAGCGCGTGCACCAGGCGTACCGCCACGGCCTGCTCGAGCACTGCCTCACGGTCGCTGAAGCCGTGTCCGGTGCGGCGGGTGTGTTCCCGGGGATCGACCGCGACCTGGCGGTGAGCGCGGCGCTCGTCCACGACATCGGCAAGCTCGATGCCTATGCCTTCATCGAGGGCGACTCGGTCGAGCTGACCGACGACGGCAAGCTCCGCGGCGAGATCGTTCTCGGCTACGAGCGTCTGCACCGCGTCGTCGACGCGATCCCCGGCATGAGCGAGCAGCGCAAGCAGGCGTTCCTCCACATCATCCTCGCCCACCACGGACACCTCGAGCACGGCAGCCCCGTCACTCCGCAGACCCGCGAGGCGTTCCTCGTCCACACGATGGACAACCTCGGTGGCAAGCTCGGCATCATCGATCGGCTCGAGAACGAGCGTCAGCCCGGCTCGTCGTGGTCGGGCTTCGACCGCGCGTTCGGCGGCGCGGTCTGGTTCGCCGACGCGGCCGAGGAAGCTGCCGCGAGTGCACCGCCGTCGCCGGTCACCGGTGCACCTGCCCTGGCGCACGATCATGCGCCGAGTCACCCGCCGGTGCTCGGAGGCCAGCCCGCGCCGCCCGCCGCGCCGCCGGTTGCTGCGGTGCCGCTGGGCGCCTTCGAGGACTCCGCCGCCTGGAACCCGCCGGATCCTGCCGACCTCACCGAGTCCCCGGTTCCGCGCGAGCCGTTTACGGCGCCGCCGGCACCCGAGGACTCAGGGCCTCGTGCGTCTGAAGCTCCCGCCCCGCGCGAGCCAGAGGCCTCCGCCCCGCGCGAGCCCGACGCCTCGTCAACGCAGCCGCTGCCCTTCTAAGGGGATCCGCGTGTAGATGCCGCTGGTCTCGGCGACGCCGCGCGGTGCGTAGCGACTGGCCGCGGCGGTGGATACCTTGACCGCACCGATGAGCTTCACGTCTTGCCAGCACTGTGCGACGCAGATCCCGAGCGGCAACCGCTTCTGCGGCATGTGCGGGGCGCCGGTCGCCGGCGGGTCGCCAGCCCAAGCGGCCTCAGCGCCAGGGTGGGCGCGGCGTTACCGCGGGCCGCTCTGGTTCGGCGGCGTCGGCAGCTTCTTGTTCATCGCAGGCGCGGGCCTCGTCACGGTGATTCTCTCGGCGGTCCAGGTCGAGGCCGCACCGGGGCTGCTCGTCGAGATCTTCGGGCCCGCCGTGCAGGACCAGGTCGACGGGACGATCGGCGAGGGCGTCGTCGACCTCGGCAGCGGCGGGACCGACCACCTCGAGACCCTTGGGTTGCTCACGCTCGCCGGCCTCTTCGGCGGAGCGCTGCTTGCGGCCGTCGGCCTGCTGCTCGTGCTCATCGCGTGCGCATGGGGCGCCAACCGTGCCCGTGGCGGGCGCCGTTCCGGCGTGGTGACGATCGCCTCGCCGCCGCCGGTCATCCAGTACCCCGTGCCCTCCTTTGCGCCGCCGACCGCGGCCACGTGGACGCAGCACGAGCCGCCCCGGCCCGCCGCGGCCGTGGGGCCCGAGGCTCCGACCGTCGTCGTTCCACCTGGTACGCCGCCACCGCCCGCGTCGACCGCGCTGCCGGGCGACCCGCCCACGTTCGTCAAGCCGCCACGCTGACGCGGATCAGCTCGGCGCCGTATCGGTCAGCAACATCCGCTCCGACAGCTCCAGGACGGGGCCGCTCAGCCGTGAAAGCCGCACGGCGAGCGTGTCGGCGGGGCCGACGACAATCGCCTGGATCACGAGCTCGTTGATCGAGCCGACCAGCGCGAGCGCCATGGTCGTGTCGAACGCGCGCAGGTAGCGCCCGTCGGGCAGCTGCCGGCCGATCTCGCCGGCGCTCTCGATGACGAGGTCGTTCATCATCGCCGCGCACCGCTGGTTCACCGTGCAGCGCAGCTCGAGCCCGGCCTGACCGACCGCGTTGATCTCCGTGAGGAAGCTGCGCGACACCTCAGGCGTCGCCGCGAGGAAGTCCAGGTGCGCGATCGAGGCGGCGCTGAGCCGCTCCATGCCGCCGGGCACGGCGCGTGACGCGGTCACGACGGCCGTGATGAGCTCGTCGGCCATCATCGAGTAGGCGGCCAGGAAGCACGCCTCCTTGTCGGCGAAGTGCTCGTAGAGGGTGCGGCGCGAGATGCGGGCGGCCTTGGCGATGTCGGCGATGGTCGTGTTCGCGTAGCCCTTCTCCTCGACCGCGGCGACCATGCCGGCCATCACGCGGCCACGGACTTCGGCGGCAGGGGCGGGGGCAGCAGGCATCTGGTAAAAGCGTACGCGGCGGCGGGGCGCCCGCCGCTTGGTCCGGTGCGAGGGCTACGTCGAAGCGGGGGTCGCCGGGCTGGTCGACTCGGCTGCTGCCTGGGGCGGGTAGCGAGCGTCGATCGCGCTGGCGACGAGCCAGCCGAGGACGGCCGCGATCACCGCGACCGGCATGAGGTCGGCCGACGCCGTGCCGGCCAGCAGGACCGCGAGGAGCGCACCGAAGAACGGAGCGCGCAGCTGCGCGGCGGCGCCAGCGGCGACGCCGGCGATCAGCGCTGGCGCGACCGCGGGACCGCTGAACAGCGTGACGGCGAGCATCCCGACCATCACGCCAAGGGTCACGACCGGAAAGATGGCGCCCCCGCGGAACCCGGCGGCGAGGGTGACGGTAAACGCCAGCGCCTTGCCGACCAGCGCGACGGCAAGGACCGTGGCCGAGGTCTCCTGCATCAGCACCGGGATGGCAGCCTGACCGGAGAAGAGGATGTCGTCGACCGGATCGCCGCCGATGGAGCGGGCCAGCACCGCGATCAAGCCCACGATCGCGCCGCCGCCGACGAGCACCGCCGTCGTCGGCCATGCGAGGCGCCGCTCGCGCAGCCCATGCGCGCCGCGCGTGGCGAGCGCCGCCACGATCGCCGTGGCGAGGGCGATCGGGGCGCACCACAGCAGGTCGGTGAGGTGGACCGTCGGATACGGAGGGACGTTGGGCAGGGCGAGGGCCATCGCCTCGACGCCGTTCCAGTCGCGCACGCCCGTGAACAGCACCATGCTCACCCCGGCGGCGAGGAAGCCCGGGACGAGGAGTCGAGCGAGGAGCTGCGACGGGAACGTCCCCGCCATCGCGGTCAGCTCGAACAGCATGAGCGCCACCGCGAGCGGGCCGCCGAACAGCGCCGCCATCGCCGCGAACCCGCCCGCCAGCGCGAGGATCGCCCGCTCCTGCTCGCCGCGGCCGGCGAGGTTGCCGGCAAGCGCGCCGAGTGCCAGGCCGATCGCCAGCAGCGGGGCCTCAGGCCCGACGACGAGGCCGAACGAGATTGAGGCGAAGGCGGCGAGGAGCAGTCCGGGCAGGTGCGCGAGCGGCGTCGGCGTGGTGGACAGCCCGTCGATGGCTTCGTGCCCGCCGCCACCGGGCATGCGGATCGCGGCGGCGACGAGCGCACCGCCGACCATCGGGATCAGGATGACGAGCCAGAAGGGTGGCTCGGACCAGCCAGCCGCGTCGGGCAGCTCGTGCCAGAGGACGTGCTCGAGCCCATGCAGCGCGGAGGTGAGCAGCAGCGCGCCGATCGCGGCGGGGACGCCGAGCGCGGCGGCCAGCAGGAGCGTCAGCAGGTAGCGCCGCTGGTCGATCTGAGCATCTGGCGCGTCGGTGGGGGCGGCCTGGTCAACGATGGGCAGCACGGTAACTCAGCTGCCTCGGCCGGGTGGGGCGAAGCCGACCAGCCGGGGGAGGGCTGGCGGGTTCGACCGGGAGGGTCGTCTAGTCGACGTCGACGGGCGTGAGCTCGCCGCGGGCATAGGCGACGGCGACGGCCTGCGCACGGGTGCGGGCGCCGAGCTTGGCGGCTCCGCGTCGCAGCAGCGTGCGGGCCGTCTCTTCGGAGACGCCGAGGCGCTCGCCGACTTCGCTGGTCGTCGCACCTTCGGCGACGCACCCGAGCGCTTCGCGCTCGCGTGGGCTCAGCGGCCGGTGTCCGCCGCCGTCGAACCTGCGGCGCGGCTCCGTGAGACGAGGGTCGCGGTACGTCGCGCCTGTCGAGATGTGGTGCAGGGCGCGGACCAGCTCGTCGAGCGGCGCAGCCCGGGCGATCGCGCCGCGAACGCCCTCGTCGAAGGCGGCGGCAATTTCACGCAGGTCGTCGCCTTGGGCATACAGCACGATCGACACGCCGATCGTCGACGCGATCTCGCGGCCAAGACGCCGAGCGGCGGCGTCGGTTCGCCCGCAGACGAGCGCCAGATCGAACCCGACGTGGCGATGGAGATCTGCGGCCGTCTCCGCAGAACGGGCGGTACCCGCTATCTGCAGGTGGGCGGCTCTGAGGGCGTGCGCGAGTGCCTCGCGGGGCCCGGCCTGGTCATCGATCAGCACCAACACGCGGTTCATCGTTACAGAGCGACCCTGGACGCGCCACATGACGTCAGCCAATTGGCCAGGGCAACCGTTCGGTTTGTCCGTAACCGGACCGTGGTCCCCCGACGAGAACCCCAATAGCCACCGGACTTGGCGCGTTATAACGCCGGTCACATCATGTAGCAGGAAAAAATTTGCCGTTTGAGTCGTTCAGTCGGCATATAACGAGCGCATAGACTCAGGCGATGAAAACGCAACCGGCGTTTGCCCTCTGCCTGCCACTGTTCGGAAGTGCAACGGCTCACCGGCGGCCTGCCCGCTTCGACCGCCCTTGACCATGTAGGAGGGCGCGTCGTGGGTCCGGGCCGCGGCGGTCGGACCGGACTGACGTGGAACGTTCCCGCGGCCCGTTTCGTCGCAAAGAGCGGGAAAGAGATGCTCCTGGCCGTTCACGATCGCTCGACCGGCGTAAGGTGCGTTTGAATGGCTAAGGACACCGAGAAGCTCATCCGACAGCTCTCGTTGATCTCGTACCTGATGGCGGAGCGCCGCCCGGTCACCGCGAGCGAGATCCGCCGCGATGTCGAGGGGTACTCGGGGATGAACGAGGACGCCTTTGCGCGGCGGTTCTACGCCGACCGTGCGGAGCTCGACGCCCTCGGCATCCAGTTGTCGGTCGACAAGCCTGCCGAGGCGAACGCCGACCAAGAGAACTACTCGCTGCGGCCGGAGAACTTCCACCTTCCCGCCATCGAGTTCAGCGACTCCGAGCTGGCGGCGCTCGGCTCAGCGCTCACGCTGCTCGACGGCGAGTTCGCCTACGCCGAGCCGCTTCGCCTCGCGCTCCAGCAGCTCACTTGGGGGCAGCCGAGTCCGCTCAACGCTCCGGCGCAGCGCCAGATCGCCCTCGGCGTCACCGCCGGCGCGGAGGGTCCGGAGCTCTCGCAGCGCCTCGCCAAGATCGAGACGGCGATCTTCCGGCAGAAGACGATCCTCTTCGACTACTTCACGATCGACCGCGACGAGACCGAGAAGCGCAAGGTCGACCCCTACGCGCTGCTGTTCCAGGACGGCCGCTTCTACCTCGTCGGCTTCGCGCACGAGCGTGGCGAGGTCCGCGTGTTCCGCCTCTCGCGCATCCGCGGCCGCGTCTCCTACGCGAGCAAGTCCGAGCACGACTTCCGCCGCCCCGCCGACTTTGATCCGCGCGATTACGCGAGCCGCGCTGCCTGGCAGCTCGGCGAGCCCGCGGCCGAGGCGGAGATCGACGTCTCCAAGCGGATCGCCTGGCAGATCGAGCGCCACTTCGGGCGCTACGGCAAGTTCGAGCCGCTGCCTGAGGGCGGCGCCCGCTTCACCACGCCGTACTCCAACTCCCGCGCCCTCATCGCGTGGGTGCTGCGCCACGGCGAGAACCTGCGGGTCGTCGGCCCGGCCCAGCTTGAGCACGAGCTGCAGGAGCGCGTCGAGGTGCTCACGCGTCGCCACACCCCCGGCGGACTCGAGCTCGCGGCGGCGCTGCCCGACGGCACGTCGCTCCTGGAGCCCGAGCCTGAGCCCAAAGACAAGAACGAGCCGACGATCCGGCCCGAACGCTTCGCGCGTCTCGTCACGCTCGCGTCGATCCTGATTCAGGCTGGTCGCAAGGGTGAGAAGCTTCAGGCCCGCGAGCTCGAGGCCCGGCTGCAGATCACCGAGGCCGAGCTGCGCGACGACGTCAACCTGCTGTCGGTCGTGAACTTCGGCGGCGGCTCCTACGTGCTTTACGCCGAGGTCGCCGACGACGGCACCATCGAGGTCGACCCGGAGCCCTACTCCGACAACTTCGCCCGCCCAGCGCGCCTGCTGCCGGTCGAGGCCAAGGCGCTCGTCGCCGCGATCGACCTCATCGGCGACCACCTGCCCGACGGCGTGCTCGCGTCGGCCCGCGAGAAGATCGTCCTGGCGCTCGGAGCCGACCCGGCCCAGCAGGGGCTGCACATCGCCGGCACCGGTGGCGACGACAAGGACCTCGCACGTCAGGTCTCGACCGCGATCGCCGAGTACAAGGTGCTCAAGATCGTCTACTGGAAGCCCAACGAAGACGAGCTTTCGACCCGTACGATCGAGCCGTATGCGCTCGTCAACGGGCGCGAAGGCTGGTACGTCGCGTCGTACGACCTCGGCAAGGAGGCGGTGCGTCACTTCCGCCTCGATCGCCTGCACACCGTCGAGGAGACGGGCGCGACCTTCGAGCGCCGGCCCGAGGTCGACCCCGCCGCCGACATCGACGGCTGGCCGCGGACCGGCGAGCTGCCCGCCGCCGACATCGCCCGCGTGTGGATCGCCCCTGAGCGCGCGCGCTGGGCTCGCGAAGAGCGGCGCGTCAGCGAAGAACTCGCCGATGGCGCCGTCATCGTCGAGCTGCCCTACGCGGGCAACGGCTGGCTCGTGCGCGAAGTGCTCGCTGAAGCCGGCGACGCCGCGATCCTTTCGCCCGAAGCTGCTCGCGACGCCGTCCGCGACGCCGCGAGCGAACTGGCCGCAGCACTGCGGTAGCGCGACCCGGCCAGCCGCCGGAGCGTGGTCACAGCTGCCCGTCCACGCTGGCACGTGGGGCCGCCGGGTTAGTAGGGTCGCGGCGTGACTACGCCCAAGTCGTCCCTCAAAGGCCTGATCCTCTCCGGTGGCAAGGGGACCCGGCTGCGGCCGATCACCTACACCTCGGCCAAGCAGCTGGTGCCGGTGGCCAACACGCCGGTGTTGTTTTTCGGGATCCGCTCCATGGTGGAGGCCGGGATCACCGAGATCGGCATCATCATCGCCCCGGAGACGGGTGGTGAGATCCGTGAGGCGGTCGGTGATGGCAGCCAGTTCGGGGCGCAGGTCACATTCATCGAGCAGGACTCGCCGGCTGGGCTCGCGCATGCGGTGTTGACCGCAGAGTCGTTCTTGGGTGACTCGCCATTCGTGATGTACCTGGGCGACAACCTGCTGCAGGGCGGCATCACTGGCTTGGTCGACCGTTTCAACGCCGATTCGCCTGACGCGCTGATTCTGCTCACGCGGGTCGATGATCCGCAGTCGTTCGGCATCGTGGAGCTCGACGACGCCGGACAGGTGGCGCGGCTGGTCGAGAAGCCCAAGGAGCCGAAGTCCGACCTTGCGCTCGTCGGCGTCTACCTCTTCACCGCCCAGATCCATGACGCGGCGCGCGCGATCGAGCCGTCGCCGCGTGGCGAGCTGGAGATCACCGACGCGATCCAGCACCTGGTGAACACCGGGCAGACGGTCCTCTCGGAAGTCGTTGAGGGCTGGTGGAAAGACACCGGCAAGCTCGCCGACATGCTCGAGGCCAACCGCCTTGTGCTCGACACGCTGCGCGGCTCCAACCACGGCGAGCTGATCGAGTCGGAGGTCGAGGGCCGCGTCGTGATCGCCGAAGGCGCGGTCTTGGAACGTGCCGTCGTGCGCGGGCCGGCGGTGATCGGCGCGGGAGCGAAGATCGTCGACGCCTACATCGGGCCCTACACGGCGATCGGCGCGGGCTGCGTCGTCGACCATGCCGAGCTGGAAAACTCGATCCTGCTCGACGGCTCCTCCGTCTCGCATATGGATGCGCGCGTGGAGGGGTCGCTGATCGGACGCGACGCGAAGGTCGAGCGCGGGCCGAAGATGCCGAAGGCGATCCGCCTGCTCATCGGCGACTCCTCGCACGTGAGGCTCCCGTGAGCCGAACGATCGTCGTGACGGGCGCCGCCGGCATGCTCGGCCGGCGCGTCGCCGCCGACGCGCGCGCCGCCGGATGGACGGTCGTCGGGCTCGATCTCCAGGGCAGCGACCATGCGGTTGACCTCACCGACGCCGACGCGACCAGCGCGACGCTTGCCTCGATCGCGCCGCATGCAGTGATCCACTGCGCAGCCTGGGTCGACGTCGACGGCGCCGAAGCCAACGAGGACGCCGCCTTGCGCGTCAACGGCGTAGCGTCGGAGAATGTCGCGCGGGCGTGCCATGAGACGGGCGCCCGCCTGGTCGCGGTCTCGACCGACTACGTCTTCGACGGCACCCTCACGGGCCGCCCCTACGTGGAGTCCGACCCGACCGCTCCGATCGGCGCCTACGGGCGCACGAAGCGCGCGGGCGAGATCGCGATCGCCGCGCACACCGACGACTACGTGATCGCCCGCACCGCCTGGCTGTTCGGTTGGCCCGGCAAGTCCTTCCCCGACACGATGCTGCGGGCCGGCGCTTCGCGCGACGAGGTCGCCGTCGTCGTCGATCAGGTCGGTTCGCCGACGTGGACCGGCCACCTTTCGCCGGCGCTCGTCGAGCTCGCTGGCGGCACCGTCACCGGCGTCGCGCACACGGCCGGCGGCGGGCAGTGCTCCTGGCACGAGCTCACCGTCGAGCTCTACCGCCAAGCCGGGCTGGCGACGAAGGTCAACGAGACGACGGCCGCCGAATTCGTCCGCCCCGCGCCGCGTCCTGCGTGGAGCGTGCTCGCCACTGAGCGCGCCGCCGCCGGGGTGCCGGTGCTGCCCGACTGGCGCGAGGGCGTCGCGGGCTACCTGGCCGAGCGCGGCGACGGCTGACGGCCCGCGCCGAGGCGCCTTGCGTGCGATCGCGCGCTCTTGTCGCCCCGAACGGCCCGCGGCCTGAGAAGATGCTGATCGCATGAAGCTTCTCGTTTGTGGTGGAGCCGGGTTCATCGGCAGCAACTTCGTCCGTCAGCGGGCTTTGGAGAACGGTGATGAGGTTGTCGTGTTCGACAAGCTCACGTATGCCGGTCGCAAGGAGAACATCGAGGGCACCGGTGCGTCGTTGATCGTTGCCGGGATCGAGGATCGCGACGCGATGCTGAAGGCGGTCGACGGGGTCGACGCTGTGGTGAACTTTGCGGCGGAGACGCATGTTGACCGTTCGATCCAGGAGCCCGATGCGTTTGTGAAGACGCATGCGCTGGGTACGTACTCGGTCGTCGAAGCCTGTCGCACGACGGGTGTGCCGCTGGTGCAGATCTCGACCGACGAGGTGTATGGCTCGATCGCGGAGGGTTCGTTTACGGAGGAGTCGCCGCTGGAGGGCAACTCGCCGTATTCGGCGACGAAGGCCGGCGGGGATCTGCTGGTGCAGTCGTACTTCACGACGTTTGGGTCGGATGTGAAGATCTGCCGCGGCTCCAATTCCTACGGGCCGTACCAGTACCCGGAGAAGCTGATCCCGCTGATGATCTTGAACGCTTTGCGCGGCGACAAGCTGCCGGTCTACGGCGACGGGCTGAATGTGCGCAACTGGCTGTTCGTGGAGGACTTCGCGCGCGGCATCTCCGCCGTGCTGGACTCCGGCAAGGCCGGTGAGGTCTACAACGTCGGCGGTCCGTCGGAGGCCAAGAACATCGACGTCGTCAACCGCATCGTCGAGCTCGTCCCCGGCGCGGACGAGTCGCTGATCACCTTCGTCGAGGACCGCCCCGGCCACGATCGCCGCTACTCGCTCTCTGCTGAGAAGCTCAAGCGCGAGATCGGCTGGGAGGCCCAGGTCAAGTTCGACGAAGGCATCGAGAAGACCGTCAAGTGGTACCTCGACAACCGCCAGTGGTGGGAGCCGATCCTCGACGACGACTACAAGGCGTATTACCAGCGCCAATACGGAACGGCGATCTCCTCGTAGGAGCTGGCGGCTCGCCGCGCTCCTCACCGTGCGGCGAGTCACATACGGGCGGGATGGTGGGGCTGTCCGCCCGGCCGATCTGTGAGGCTGGTGAACGTCCTGTTTCGCAGCGCAACCCCCGCGGCGCGTGCGTGTCTCCAATGGATGTGATCTTCCTGCGCCCGTTCCGCCGCTTCTCGTCTCTGCTGCTCGCCGCCGTCATCGGCTGGCTCGTCGGGCCGTCGGTGGCGCAAGCCAGTTCCAACCAAGACGTCTTCTTCGAAGCGCCGCGCGACCTCACCGGCGCCAGCGCCACCCCGCAGACGCGCGCGGCGGCGTTCATCGACCTCAACAGCCTCGGGGTCAAGGCGCTCCGCGTGAACCTGCGCTGGTACGACGTCGCCCCCGAGCCCGAGTCCTCGACGAAGCCGTCCTTCGACGCGACCGACCCAGCGAAATACAACTGGGGCAACTACGGCCTCACGATCGACCAGGCCAAGGCCCTCGGCTGGAAGATCATCATCTCGCCGTCGTCGTCGGTGCCGAAGTGGGCCACCGCCTCGGGCCTCGACACCGTCACCCGTCCGAAGCCCGACGAGTTCAAGCAGTTCGCACAGGCTGCCGCCAAGCGCTTCGGCGGCACCGGTGTGATGTGGTCGATCTGGAACGAGCCGAACCTGCCGCGCTACCTCATGCCGCAGATCAGCGGCGGCAAGCTCGTCGGCCCCACGCTCTACCGCGAACTGTTCCTCGCCGGTCGCGAGGGCATCCGCGCAGCACAGCCCGGCGCGGCCGTGCTGTTCGGCGAGACGACGAACTCCGGCACCAGCACTGACGGCCGTACCGCGCCGCTCGCCTTCCTGCGTTCGGCGTTCTGTCTCTCGACGAAGTACAAGTTCAACAAGTCCTGCGGCAAGCTCACCCTCGACGGTGTCACGCACCACCCGTACCAGTTCACCCTGGGCAAGGTGAAGGCCGACGACGTGAACTACGCGACGCTGTCGCGTCTTCCCGCGTTCCTCGACAAGGCCGCCAAAGCCGGCGCCGTCAACCGCGGCCTGCTGAGCTACATGACCGAGTTCGGCGTCCAGAGCCTGCCCGACAACTTCCTCGGATTCTCGTTCCAGACGCAGCTCGAAGTGCGCGCCCGCGCGGAGCGCGACGCCTACTTCAACAAGCGCATCCGCGGCTTCTCGCAGTACCTCCTGACCGACGACAACCCTGATGCCGAGCCCGACGCCAACGGCTGCCTGCGATACGGCGGTTTCGAGACAGGGCTGCGCCAATCTGACGGCAAGGCAAAGCCTGCGTTTGCGGCCTTCGGGCTCGTCCTTGACGCCAAGCCCTCGGGCAAGAAGAAGACGTCGATCTGGGGCCTGGTGCGCCGCGCCGGCGCGCCGACCACCGTGACGCTCGAACGACGCACCACGGGCAAAGGCGCCTTCAAGACCTGGAAGAAGGTCAAGACCAAGTCCAACGGCGCGTTCACGGCAGCTGACAAGCGCTACAAGAAAGCGCAGTACCGCTACCGCTGGACCAGCCCCGAGGGCGCCGTCGTGAGCCCGCTGGTGAACGTCTACACCGGACCCAGCTCGATCAAGTTCCCCAAGGCGCCGCGCTGCGTCAAGCCGTAGCGCCCGCCGCTGACCAGGTGCCGGGCCTCTCCGCGGGGGCCCGGCGCGCCAGGCCGCTCTAGGGTTCGCAACCGCCTCGCCCGCGGGGTGTTTCGATGGCTGTGATTCCCCGAACCAAAACCGCCAAGGCCCTCGCCGCAACGGTGCTGGGCGCGCTCGCGCTCACTCCGGGAGCAGCCGCCAGCTCATCGCAGCTCACCTTCTTCGAGGCGCCCCGCGACCTCACCGCCGGTGGCACCACCGCCGACGGCCGCAAGGCCGCGCTCGACACGATCGACTCACTCGGCGCCACCGCGCTCCGTGTGAACCTGCGCTGGTACGACGTAGCCCCCGGCCGCGACGACGCCACCAAGCCCGCCTTCGACGCCACCGACCCCACGAAGTACGACTGGGGCGCCTACGCCCAGGTCATCGACGACGCCAAGGCCCGCGGCTGGACCGTGCTCATTTCGCCGTCCTCTGCCGTGCCGAAGTGGGCCACCGCCGCCAAGGCCGACACCGTCACCCGGCCAAGCGCGCCCGAGTTCAAGCTCTTCACGCAGGCTGTCGCCCAGCGGTTCTCCGGGCCGAAGGTGATGTTCTCGATCTGGAACGAGCCGAACCTCGAGAACTTCCTGCGGCCGCAGATCGTCGGCGGCAAGTTCGTCGCCGGCAAGCTCTACCGCGCGCTCTTCATCGCCGGGCGGTCCGGGATCAAGAAGGTCGCCCCGAAAGCCAAGGTGCTCTTCGGCGAGACCGCGCCAAGCGGCGTCGCGCGCAAACGCCAAAAGCCGATCGCGTTCCTGCGCGACGCGCTCTGCGTCACGTCGAAGTACAAGGCCAAGAAGAGGTGCGGCGGCAAGCTGTCGGTCGACGGCTTCGCCCACCACCCCTACCGCTCGCTGCTCGGCATCCCGAAGAGCCCCGACGACGTGACCTACCAGGTGCTCTCGCGCTTCACCAGGGCGCTCGACCGGATCGCGAAGGCCAAGAAGATCCCGGCCAACCGGTCGCTGTACCTCACCGAGTTCGGCGTGCAGTCGATGCCCGACGAGTTCTTCGGCGTCTCGCTGCAGCGCCAGCTCGAGGAGCGCGCGCGAGCTGAGCACGTCGCCTATTCCAACCGGCGCGTCAAGGCCTTCTCGCAGTACCTCCTCACCGACGACAACCCCACCATCCCCGGCAAAGCCTGGGGCGGCTTCGAGACGGGTCTGATCGACCACACCGGCAAGGCCAAGCCCTCGCTGGCCGGCTTCCGCCTCACGCTCGACGTCAAACGGGGCAAGAAGCGCACGGCGCTGTGGGGGCGCGTGCGGCCAGCCACCGGGGCCACGTCGGCGGTGGTTGAGCGCAAGATCGGACGCAGGGACTGGACGACCTGGAAGCGCGTGAGGACGAAGTCGAACGGCGTCTTCACCACCTCGGACCGCAAACGCAGCTCGGTCCAGTACCGCCTGCGTTGGACGAGCCCGGCCCTCGGCGAGCTGACCAGTCCAGCGGTGCGGCCCTTCAAGGGCTGACGGCCGCGTAGGCTGCGGGCCATGGCCGGCCCGGTGCTCTGGATCCTGCGTCACGGCAAAGCTGCCGACGCCGTCGCCTTCCGCGGCGGCGACGCGGCCCGGCCGCTCGTCGAGCGTGGCGAGCGGCAGTCCGCGGCCTCTGGCGCTGAGCTCGCACGGCATGCGCCAACGGTCGACGCGATCCTCACTTCGCCGCGCCTGCGGGCGCGGCAGACGGCCGACCTCGCCGCCGCAGCCCACGGCGCAGCGCCCGAGCCGGTCGTGATCGACGAGCTTGGCGGCGACTACTCGACAGGGGCGCTGCTCGCGCTGGCCTCACCGTGGCTCGAGGCCGGCGCGTCGCCCAACGTAGTGATCGTCGGTCACAACCCGACGCTGTCGATCGTCGTCTACGAGCTCACCGGCGACGAACGCGGCCTCTCGACGGGCGCGCTGGCAGGCATCGACCTCGCCGAGCGCCGTTTGCTCACGCACTTCAAGCCACCGAAGTAGGCCCCACGCAGGGTCGACCCCGTCCTTCCTGTCGGGCTATGGGCCGACAGGAAAGACGGTCGGCGCCTCAAGCGGGCCTGACTGCGCGGTAGGCGCCGAGGACCGCCTCGGCGTGGGC
>JAEZDB010000457.1 GCA_023429855.1 Actinomycetes bacterium | reverse complement strand
GCCCGCTGGGACAGCGGGCCCTACCTAATCAGAGCGCACCCTTGCGATCAACCCCGTCGTCGAGTGTCCGGCTTCCGTGGGAACCCGCACGACCCTACCGCCGCGCGCGAGCACTGTCTCACGGCCGATGATCTGCTCGAGCGGCCAGTCCGCGCCCTTGACGAGCACGTCCGGCTGCACGGCCGCGATGATGTCGGCCGGCGTGGGCTCCGGGAAGAGCGTGACCAGATCCACGACCTTCAGCGCCGCGACGAGTTCGGCACGCTCGTCGGCCGGGTGCACCGGACGGCCGGGCCCCTTCGAAGCGCGCACGGTCTCGTCCGTGTTGACGGCGACGACGAGGCAGTCGCCCTCCTTGCGCGCGGCCGTCAGGTAGCGCACGTGGCCGACGTGCAGCAGATCGAAGACGCCGTTGGTGAACACCACCACGCGTCCGTCGGCCTGCCAGGCCCGCACCTGGGCGACGCAGGTCTCGCGCATCACCAGCCGCGAGCCGGCTGCTTCAGGCGTCCGTGTCATCGCCCATGTGCGGCCGCCAGCCTTCCGGCCCTTCCAGGCGCTTCAGCCGGACCGTTGGACTGAACGCCCATGAGTGCTTCGGACGGAAGAACCCGACGTCCTTCACGCGCGACTTGACGCGGAACGTATAGAGCTGCCGGTGGTAGTCGTAGGGGACGCCATCGAGCCGGTGCACGGCGAGATCGAGCTTGAAGGTGCCCTCGGTGAGCGCGAGGTCCTCGATCACGAAGCGCACTTCGCCCTCGCCGTCGATCTGCTGCGCCGACATCTCCTCGATGTTCGTGTTGGTGCCGTAGATGCACACGCCATCCGCGTTGAAGAGCCCGACGCCGAACACGAAGTCCTTGACCGTGCCCTGCGCCTTGATCTGCAGGCGGATCGTCATTGAGTCGCCGGAGTGGAAGACGTGGCCGACCTGCCCGTCCGGACCGACGAGATCGACCTTCGTGATCTCGACGTCGCCCGATCCCCATCGTCCGGCCTCGGCCTGGAAC
This sequence comes from Actinomycetes bacterium, assembly GCA_023429855.1. Classification (GTDB taxonomy): domain Bacteria; phylum Actinomycetota; class Thermoleophilia; order Solirubrobacterales; family Solirubrobacteraceae; genus JAGIBJ01. Next base: position 12,308 of record JAEZDB010000457.1, on the reverse strand, counting down.
ATGTCGGCAGGCGCTTGCACGTTACCGGCCGTCACGGCGGCATCCGCGCCACTGCCGGCGGCAACGGTGGTGCCGGCGCCGAGGTCCACCCGCTGGCGATTGCGGGCGTCGCCGGCAGCGAGGAAGGCCTCCTCGCTCTCCTCCACCTGGGTCACGTACGCATCGACGACGCGTTTGGGGAGACCGACGGCCCTGACCTTGCCCTTGTCGAGCCACAGCGCTTCGTCGCAGAAGCGCTCCACGAGGCCCAGCGAGTGCGTGACGAGGAGGATCGTCTTGCCGCGGCGACGGAACTCCGCGAACTTGTCGAGGCACTTGTGCGCGAACCCCTCGTCGCCCACGGCCAGCACCTCGTCCACCAGCAGGACGTCGGGGTCCACGTGCACGGCGACCGCGAAGCCCAGGCGCATGTACATGCCCGATGAGTACGTCTTCACCGGCGCGTCGATGAACGGCGCGAGCTCGGCGAACTCGACGATCTCGTCGAAGCGTCGCTCGATCTCGGCCTTCGACAGCCCGAGCATGATGCCGTTGATGAAGACGTTCTCGCGACCCGAGATCTCGGGGTGGAACCCGGCGCCCAGTTCGATCAGGGCAGAGATGCGGCCGTTCACCGTGACGCGGCCCGTCGTCGGCTTGGTGATGCCGGCCACGCACTTGAGCATCGTGCTCTTGCCGCTGCCGTTGCGGCCGATGATGCCGTACGTCTTGCCGGCCTGCACATCGAACGAGACGCCGTCGAGCGCGCGGAAGGTCTCGTCCGGCCGGAGGTCGCGCACCAGGCTGCCCGACAGGATGGCGCTCTTCAGCGTGGCGAACTGTCGCTTGTGGGCGTAGCGGCGGTAGATCTTCGTGACGTCTTCGGCGCGAATGGCGAGTGCGGTGTCCATGCGCTCACACCTCCTCGGCGAATGAATCGCGCAGGCGGTCGAACAGGAAGTAGCCGAACAGGAACAGGACCACCGACCCGCCGGCCAGCGCCATCAGCCACTTCCAGTGGCCGAACGGCCCGTCGTAGAACAGGATCTCCTGGTACGACACGGCGAGGTGCGCAAACGGGTTCATGTTGAGCGCCGCCTTGCTGATCGTGCCTGGGGCGAGGTGCATCGGGTAGATGATCGGCGTGGCGAAGAACCAGAGCGTCAGCAGGTTGCTCAGGATGTCCTTGATGTCGCGGAAGTGCACGGTCAGCGCTGCCAGCAGCAGGCTCAACCCGAGCGTGAACAGCAGTTGCACCGCCACCACGACCGGGAACCAGAGCACCTCGGTGAAGGTGATCGTCGGGCGGAACCAGATCAGGAACGCCAGCAGGATCGGCAGCCCGAAGAAGAAATGCATCATGTTGGCGAGCACCGACACGATGGGGAGGATCTCGGCGGGGAACAGCACCTTCTTGATCAGCGATCCGCCGGCCATCAGGCTGTTGGACGCCTCGGTGAGCGAGGACGAGAACCAGGTCCAGGGCAGGATGCCGCAGAACATGAAGAGCGCGTACGGCTCGATTTCCGGCGGGTGCGTCCCCGGCAGCACCACGACGAAGACGAACGAGTACACCAGCAGCAGCAGCAGCGGGTTGATGAACGACCAGAAGAAACCGAGGGCGCTCCCGCGGTAACGGGCCTTGAGCTCGCGCACCACGAGGCTGTGGATCAGGGCCCGGTAGCGGAAGAGCCGTTGCAGGTTATGGAACATCGATCTCCAGGATCAGCGTGGTGATGTTGTCGGGGCCGCCGGCGCCATTGGCGTCCTCGATCAGCTGCTGGCAGGCCTGCTCGAGGTCGGCCACCGTACCCATCACCGTGCTGATGCGCTCGTCGGTGATCACGCCGTGCAGCCCGTCCGACGAGATGAGCAGCCGGTCACCGTGCTGCAGGCGCAGCGGCGACAGATCGACCTGCGGCGGATCCGAGGCCGAGAGCGCACGCGTCACCACGTTGCGCCAGGGATGTTGCCGCGCCTCGGCTGGCGAGAGCAGGCCGAGCGTGACCTGCTCGGCGACCCACGAGTGATCGTGCGTCAGCTGCTGCAGCAGGCCATCGCGCCACAGGTAGACCCGGCTGTCGCCGACGTGGCCCACCGCGCTCGTCCCCGACGAGATCAGCACCGCCGATGCGGTGGTGGCCATGCCGCGCAGGCGTGGGTTGCGCTGCGTCTCGAAGGCGATGGTGGACGCCGCACGCTCGAAGCCTTCCTGCAGCCGGCGTTCTGGAAGCGAGCAGTTACGGGTGTCGGGTTCGCTGCAGGTGCCGGAGGCGGCAACGGCTTCGATGCTGTCGACGGCGAGCCGCGAGGCGACTTCGCCGGCGACGTGGCCCCCCATGCCGTCGGCCACGACGAACAGGCCGAGATCAGGCCTGGCGCAGTACGCGTCCTCGTTGGACGCCCGGCGCTGACCCGGGTGCGTGGCGGCCGCCCAGCGGACGCGCATGGCGGATCAGGCCTCCAGGGAGGCCGGCTCCTGTCGCGGCAGTGCGAGTTGGTCGGCAGGCGCGGCGCTCGGGCGTCGGCCGGGGTGGAAGGGACGGGCCCGCGATGGAACGGTCATCGGGCCCGGGCGCGCGAGGCCACCTGCACGCGCAGCATGGCCTTCTCGAGCGCGGTACGTGCGCGCACGTAGTCGAGGTCGGCCTCGGCGCGGGTCAGCCGTTCCTCTGCGCGCTTGCGGGCCGCCTCGGCACGCGTGATGTCGATCTCCTCGCCACGTTCGGCGATGCGCGAGAGAACGGTCACCTGATCCGGGAGGACCTCAGCCAGGCCGGTGCTGATCGCGAGCACCCGCGTCTCCTGACCGATCCGGTACGTGAGGCGACCGACCTTGAGGATGGCGAGCAGCGGCGTGTGCCCCGGCAGGACGCCGAAGTACCCTTCGCTGCCCGGCAGCTCGACCTCGTCGCACTGGACGCGCACGAGTTCGCGTTCCGGCGTGACGATGCTGAGCGTGAGCTGGCTGGCCATGCGTTCCGTTGCCTTCCGCTTACGACTTCAGCGAGGCAGCCTTCTCGAGCGCCTCGTCGATGGTGCCGACCATGTAGAACGCCTGCTCCGGCACGTCGTCGTGCTTGCCGTCGACCAGCTCGGCGAAGCCCTTGATGGTGTCGGCGATGGTGACGTACTTGCCCTTGAAGCCGGTGAACTGCTCGGCGACGTGGAACGGCTGGCTGAAGAAGCGCTGGATCTTGCGGGCTCGCGAGACGGTCAGCTTGTCCTCTTCGGAGAGCTCGTCGAGACCGAGAATCGCGATGATGTCCTGCAGGTCCTTGTAGCGCTGCAGCACCTGCTTGACCCGACGGGCGACGCCGTAGTGCTCCTCGCCGATGATGCGCGGGTCGAGGATGCGCGAGGTCGAGGCGAGCGGATCGACGGCCGGGTAGATGCCCAGCGACGCGATGTCGCGCGACAGGTTCGTGGTGGCGTCGAGGTGGGCGAACGTGGTCGCCGGCGCCGGGTCCGTGTAGTCGTCGGCCGGGACGTAAATCGCCTGCACCGACGTGATCGAGCCATTGCGGGTCGAGGTGATGCGCTCCTGCATCTCGCCCATCTCGGTGGCCAGCGTCGGCTGGTAGCCCACCGCGCTCGGCATGCGGCCGAGCAGCGCCGACACCTCCGAGCCCGCCTGCGTGAAGCGGAAGATGTTGTCGACGAACAGGAGCACGTCCTTGCCCTCGACGTCGCGGAAGTACTCGGCCACGGTGAGGCCGGTCAGTGCGACGCGGAGGCGCGCACCGGGCGGCTCGGTCATCTGGCCGTAGACCAGCGCGGCGCGCGACTTCGACGGGTCGTCGACGTTGATGACGCCGCTCTCCTGGAACTCCAGCCAGAGGTCGTTGCCCTCGCGCGTGCGCTCACCGACGCCGGCAAACACCGACACGCCGCCGTGCTTCAAGGCGATGTTGTGGATCAGCTCCTGGATGATGACGGTCTTGCCCACACCGGCGCCGCCGAACAAGCCGATCTTGCCGCCCTGCAGGTACGGCTCGAGCAGGTCGATGACCTTGATGCCGGTCTCGAACATCTCGAGACGGGTCGACTGCTCCTCGAGCTTCGGGGCCGGACGATGGATCGGCCAGGACACGTCCGAGACGACCGGACGATCCGGGTAGTCGACCGGCTCACCGACGACGTTGAGCACGCGGCCGAGGGTTGCCGGCCCGACCGGCACGGTGATCGGCACTCCGAGGTCGAAGGCCTCCATGCCCCGCTGCAGCCCGTCGGTCGGCTTCATCGACACCGCGCGGACGCGCCCCTCACCGAGGTGCTGCTCGACCTCGGCGACGATGTCGACGTCGGCGCCGCCGTTGGCGCCCGGCACCCGGACTCGCACGGCGTTGTAGATGGCGGGCAGATGCCCACCCTCGAACTCGATGTCGAGCACCGGCCCGATGACCTGGACGATGCGTCCCACCTGCTGCTGCTCGGCGATTGCGTTGCTCATAACGTCCCTTCCGCCGGACACGACCGACGGTTCCACCCACTGCCCCTTCGGTCGGCGGCGCCCGCCGGCTACTGCGCCTGCGCGCCCGAGACCACTTCGATGATCTCGCGCGTGATCGCGGCCTGCCGCACCTTGTTCATGTACAGCGTCAGCTTGTCCACCATCTCCTGCGCGTTGCGCGTCGCCGCGTCCATCGCGGTCATGCGCGCGGCATGCTCGGCGGCCGCCGATTCGAGCAGGGCGCGATACGTCTGGATGACGACGTGTCGCGGCACGATCTCGGTCAGGATCTCCTCGGCCGACGGCTCGTAGAGGTAGTCGACCAGCGGCCCGGTGACGCCGCCATTCTCCTCGGTCAGCCGCGGAATCGGCAGCAACCGCTCGACGACGACGTTCTGGGCGAGCACCGACTTGAATTCGTTGTAGACCAGGTACACCGAGCTGACGCGGCCTTCCGTGAAGGCCTCGATCGCGACCTGCGCGACCTCTTCGGCGTGCTGGTACTTCACGTGCTGGAAGACGTTGATGATCTCGTAGCGGACGTCGACCCTCCGGCGAACGAAGAAGTCGCGTCCCTTGCGTCCGACCAGCGCCATCGCCACGTCACGGTCGGGCGTGTCCTGCACGAACGACGAGGCCCGCTTGATGACGTTGCTGTTGAAGCTGCCGCACAGCCCGCGGTCGGCCGAAACGACGATCAGCAGCGGTGGCGCGCCCGGGTTCTCCGACGTGCGCAGCAGCGGGTGCGCCTCGGGGTCGACGCGGCGCGCGACGCTGCCCATCAGACGCAGGGCGAGGTTCGCGTACGGTCGCGCGCCGATCACGCGATCCTGGGCACGGCGCAGCTTGCTCGCCGAAACCATCTTCATCGCCTTGGTGATCTGCTGCGTCGACTTGACCGCGCGGACCCGGCGACGGATGTCAATGAGGGAAGGCATAGGGGCTACTGGCGACGGGCGACGGGCGACCCGCCGACTAGGCCACTCCCGCGGGCTTCTGCTGCCGCGCGGCGAAGTCCTTCGAGTACTCCTCCACCGCGTCGAGCAACTCGGCCTCGACGTCCTTCGAGATGTCCTTCTGCTCGCCGATGCTCGAGAGGATGCCCGGCCGACGCGACTCGAGGTAGGTGTGGAAACCCGCTTCCCAGGCGCTGATGTCGGGCAGCGCGATGTTGTCGAGCAGACCGCGCGTCGCGACGAAGAGAATCGCCACCTGCTTGGCGACGTTGAGCGGCTGGTACTGCGGCTGCTTCAGCACCTCGACGAGGCGCACGCCGCGATGCAGCTGCTGCTGCGTCGTCTTGTCGAGGTCGCTGCCGAACTGCGCGAAGGCGGCGAGGGCGCGGTACTGCGCCAGGTCCAGACGCAGCGAGCCGGCGACCTTGCGCATCGCCTTGATCTGGGCGGAGCCGCCGACGCGCGACACCGAGTTGCCGACGTTGATCGCCGGGCGGATGCCCTGGTGGAACAGATCGCTCTCGAGGAAGATCTGCCCGTCGGTGATCGAGATCACGTTGGTGGGGATGTAGGCCGAGAGGTCGCCAGCCTGCGTCTCGATGATCGGCAGGGCGGTCAACGAGCCGCCGCCGAGCGAGTCGTTCAACTTGGCGGCGCGCTCGAGCAGGCGCGAGTGCAGGTAGAACACGTCCCCCGGGTACGCCTCGCGGCCGGGCGGTCGCCGCAGCAGCAACGAGATCTCGCGGTAGGCCTGCGCCTGCTTCGAGAGGTCGTCGTAGATCACGAGGGCGTGGCGACCGCTGTCGCGGAAGTACTCACCCATCGTGCAGCCCGAGTAGGGGCTGATGTACAGCAGCGGCGCCGGGTCGGAGGCCGCCGCCGCCACCACGATGGTGTAGCGCAGCGCGTCGTTCTCTTCGAGCGTGCGGACGACCTGGGCGATCGTCGACTGCTTCTGGCCGATCGCGACGTAGATGCAGATGACGCCGGTGTCCTTCTGGTTCAGGATGGCGTCGACCGCCACGGCGGTCTTGCCGGTCTGGCGATCGCCGATGATCAGCTCGCGCTGGCCGCGCCCGATCGGCACCATGCCATCGATCGCCTTGAGGCCGGTCTGCAGCGGCTCGCGCACCGGTTGACGGTCCACGACGCCGGGGGCGATGCGCTCGATCGCCTCGAAGCGGCTGGCGTTGATCGGGCCCTTGCCGTCGAGCGGCTGGCCGAGCGCGTCGACGACACGACCGAGCAACTCGTCGCCGACCGGCACCGAGATGATGCGGCCGGTCCGCCGCACCTCGTCACCCTCGCGAATCAGCCGCGACTCGCCGAGCAGCACCGTGCCGACCGCGTCCTCCTCGAGGTTCAACGCGATTCCGAACACGCCGTGCGGGAAAGCGATCATCTCGCCCGCCATGGCACGCTCGACGCCCTGCAGGCGCGCGATGCCGTCGCCGACCGACAGCACGGTGCCAACCTCGGCCACGTCGACGTTGGCCGAGTAGCCGCCGAGTTGCTCGCGGATGATGCGGGAGATGTCGTCTGCTTTGATCGTCATACGTCAGCGTTCCGGAAGAGACAGGCAGGTGCGCAGCAGGGTTCAGCCCTGCGTGGCGAACTGCTCCTTCATGCGGGCGAGGTGATGGGCGAGGCTGCCGTCATACACGATGCTGCCGACGCGCGTGACGGCGCCGCCAATGATGGCGGGGTCGACGCGGGGCTGCACCGTCACCAGCAGGCCGAGCGCCTGCGCGAGCGCGTCACGGACTGCCTCTGCCTGGGCCTCGGAGAGCGGCACCGCGGTGGTCACCTGAGCGGTCACGCGCTTTTCCAACCGGTACACCAGGGCCCTGAATTCGTTGAGCATCGGCTGAAAGCCGTCGGTCGACTGCGTCTCGGCGAGGATGCGCAGCGTTCGCAGCGCCGCGTCGGTCATCGGCAGCGTCGCGGCAATCTGCTCGACGATGGCGCGCTTGACCGGTCCGGGCACGAACGGCGAAAGCACCGTGGCCCGCAGTTCCTCATGCCCCTGCACGATCCCGGAGAACGCTTCGAGCGCATCGAGCGTCGGGCGCGCCTGCCCGGCCGCACGGGTGACGTCAAACAGCGCGCGGGCGGCCCGCTTCCCCTCCAGAACGGTCATTGCGCGGCCCTCATCTGACTGGCGTAGCGGTCCACCAGTGCGACCTGCTCGACCGGGGTCAGCGTTGCCACGAGACGGGCCTGCGCGACCTCGACGGCGAGCGCGCCGGCCTCGGCGCGCAACTGCGCCCGGGCCGTGCGGGTCTGCGATTCGATCTCCTTGCGAGCCGCCTCGACGAGCCGATCGCGTTCGGCTTCGGCAGCCGCGCGGATGCGCGCCCTCTCCGCCTCGAGCTCCTCGGCGCCGCGCGTCCGCAACTGTTCGAGCTCCGCGGGCAACGCCGCCAGTCTTGCCTCGATCTCGGCCAGGCGCGCCGCCGCCGTCGCCTTCATCTCCGCCGCCTCGACGAGGTCCTTGCGGATCTGCGCGCCGCGCGACGACAGGTGCGAGACCAGCGGCTTGCGCGCGAGCAGATAGATGATCCCGGCAAGGAGCGCGAAGTTCGTGACACGCGCGAGCGTCACCCAGATGCTCTCCCCATGGCCGTCCCCGTGGGCGGCCTCCGCACCATGCGCAGTGTTGCCGTGATCGGCCGCACCAGCAGGCGCGCCGTGGGCCGCATGGTCGTCGGCACCGCCATGACCGGCAACCGGAGTGGCCGCGTCGTGCGCATCCGCCGGCACCGACTGCGGCGGGGGCGAGGCCGGCTCGGCGTGCTGCGCGGGCGCGGGCGCCGCGAAGGCGAGACCGCCGACGAGCACGGCGAGGGCCGCCAGCCGGGTCGTCGCCAGGCTCGTCGTGGGGCGGGTGGTCGTCATCGTGTTCATGCGCGCGTGCGGCCGGCCAGCCGGTCGGCGAGCTGTTGGCCCAGTTCCAGCGCGTCGCGCTGGAGTTGCGCGCGCGCCTGTTCGGCGTCTGTCGCCAGGGTCACGCGAGCGGTGTCGAGTTCACGGTCGGCCTGTTCGCGGGCCGCCGCGATCATGCCTGCACGTTCGTCCTGGCCACGCTTGCGCATCTCGTCGAGCTCCCGGTAGAACACGGCTCGTGCTGCTGTCGTCTTCGCATCGAACTCCTCGCTGGCGCGACGCGCCTCGGCGGCGCTCCGCTCGGCCAGCGCACGCGCCGACGCCACCGCGTCCTCGCGCGCATGCATCACGCGCAGGAGCGGCTTGAAGAACAGTTGCTGAAGGACGACCGTCAGCAACAGCACGAACGCAATGACCCACAGGACCGATAGGTCCGGTAACACGGTGCCTCCGGGAGTAACCGACGTGGACGGGCCCGCCCCGCCGCGGCAAGAGACGGGCACAGGGGTGATTCAGCGTGCCCGCCGAAACACCGATTTATACCATCTTTCAGCAAATTGGCGCAATGCGGTCCACTGGCAGCGCCTTCCGCAGCGGCGCCACTGTCGGCGGGCGCGGCGCGTTCACGTGCCTTCCGACCAGGCGCCGGGCGCCCGGACGGCCGTCCACCGGGTTAGCCACCGGCTTGCCACCGGGCTGCCCGCTGGGCTGACCACTGGGCTGACCACTAGGCTGCCGCCGCGTGAAGCGCGACGGTCAGCGGAGTCGAACTCGAGGCCCGTCGCCGGCGTGGGCGTCCACCTCGCCGACGACGGCCGCTGGCACATCGGCCCGTGCGAGCGCGGTCATCACGGCATCGGCAACGACCGGATCAACGGTCGCGAGCAGACCACCGGACGTCTGAGGATCGAACGCAAGCGTGGCCAGGGCGTCTGGAACGCCGCCGACGTCCACGAGCGCGCCGAAGTGCGCCCGGTTGTTCACGAGACCTCCGGTGCGGTTGCCCAACGCCAGGGCGAACGCCCCTGGCAACAGGGGAACCGCCGCGAGGTCGATGGAGAGCGTGACGCCGCTCGCCAGGGCCATCTCGCAGGCATGCCCCGCGAGGCCGAATCCTGTCACGTCCGTGCATCCATGCACGGCGCCCGGCACCGAGAGCAGCGCCTCGGCGGCGCCGCGGTTGGTGCGGCTCATCGAAGCGACCGCGCCCGCCAGGGTTGCGGCATCGGTCCGATCGAACTTCGCTGCCGTAGCGATGACCCCGGTGCCGAGTGGCTTGGTGAGCACCAGCACGTCACCGGCGCGTGCTCCGGCATTTGCCCAGACGCCGCCCGGCGACACCAACCCCGTCACGGCGTAGCCGAACTTCACTTCGGCGTCCTGGACGGTGTGCCCGCCGAGCAGCGCCACCCCGCACTCCTGCAGCGCCGACAGGCCGCCGGCAAAGATCGCCCTGACCGTGTCGGTCGAAAAGCCTTTGGCAGGGAATGCCGCGATCGCCAGCGCGGTAATCGGGCGCCCGCCCATGGCGTAGACGTCACTCAGCGCGTTGGCGCCAGCGATGCGGCCGTACGCAAACGGGTCGTCGACGATTGGCGTGAAGAAGTCCACCGTCTGCACCAGCGCCATGTCTCCCACGACGAACACACCGGCATCGTCCGCGTTCCGGTAGTCGACCAGGACACGGGGATCGGAGGGCACGGGCAGGTCGCTCAGCACCTGAGCGAGCTCGCCAGCGGCGAGCTTGCTCGCTCAACCGGCGCAGGCGGCGTAGTCGGTCAGTCGTTTCATGTGGCTCGGGATTCGGAATTCGGGATTCAGGCCTTGGGCCTTGGGCCTTGGGCCTTGGGCCTTGGGCCTTGGGCCTTGGATGGAACGAGCAACTGGCGACAAGGCGTCATCGCGGCCTGACCGTCACTGCCGGCCGGGCCCTGTCGCCAGCCGCGTCCCACCAGTTAGCGTTTGGTTACTTCTCCGTGAGCAGCTCGTACAAGCGTATCAGTTCGTCTTCGCTTACGAATTCGATCTCGAGGCGCCCGCCCTTGCCCTTGCGGCGAATCGAGACCCGCGTGCCGAGGGTCACACGCAGCTTCTCCTCGGCCTCGCGGGTGTGGACGTCCTTCGCGGGCGGCTCGTCGGCGGGTGCTGGCGGCTCGGACAGCTTCCGCGCGAGCGCTTCCGTCGCGCGGACCGACAAACCACCAGCGATCACGCGATCGACAGCCCGGAGGAGCGTGGCCGGATCCTCGACGGCGAGGAGCGCCCTGGCATGGCCCATGGAAACTTCGCCCGACGCGACGCGGGCGCGCACCTGCTCGGGCAGTCGCAGCAAGCGCAGATGGTTGGCCACGGTCGCACGGTCCTTGCCCACCGCGGCAGCGATCTGCTCCTGCGTCAGACCGGAGTCCTCCCCAAGGCGCTTGTAGGCCAGCGCCTCTTCGATCGGATTCAGGTCTTCCCGCTGGATGTTCTCGATCAGGGCCGTCTTGAGCAAATCCGCGTCGTTCACCTCCGCGACGTGGATGGGCAACTTGAGGAGCCCGGCAATCTGCGCCGCGCGCCAGCGACGCTCGCCGGCGACGATCTCGAACCGTTCGCCCTTGCGCCGGACGACGATTGGTTGAACCAGGCCCGTCGTGCTGATGGATTCAGCCAACTCCTGCAGCTTGTTCTCGTCGAACCGAGTGCGCGGCTGCAGCGGATTGGGGTCGATCAGGTCCAGGTCCACTTCCCTGGTGCCGGGCCTCTGCTCGTGCGCGGAGGCGGATACGATCGGCGCCTCCATAGGTACCGGCTTGTCAGGGATGAGGGCGCTGAGGCCTCGCCCCAGGGCTTGACGTCGTTCGGATTTCTGAGCCACAGGTCAGACTTTCGCGGCAGCCGTGCGACGGGACGCCGCACCATTTCGCTTCAGCAGTTCATGGGCGAGGCCGACATAGGCCTCGGCCCCGCGCGATCGGGGATCGTACAGCAGCACCGGCACGCCGTGGCTCGGCGCCTCCGCCAGCCTCACGTTCCGGGGGATCACGGTATCGAAGACCTTGCTTTCGAAGAACTGCCTGATCTCGCGCGCCACCTGCGCGCCGAGGTTCGTGCGGTCGCCGTACATGGTCAGGACGACGCCTTCGATATCCAGCGTGGGATTCAGGCCCTGACGGATGCGCGAAAGTGTCGCCATCAAATCGGCGAGGCCCTCGAGCGCGAAATACTCGCAATGGAGCGGAATGAGCACCGTGTCGGCCGCAACCAGCGCGTTGAGGGTCAAGAGTCCAAGGGAGGGCGGCGTGTCGATGAGGATGAAGTCGTACTGACTCTTCAGCGTGGCGAGCAGGTTCTGCAGCCGACGCTCGCGCCCCTCCATCGTCACCAACTCGACTTCAGCGCCAGCCAGATGGCGGCCGGCGGGCACGAGGTGCAAGCCATCCACGGCCGTCTGCAGCCTCGGAATCTCGCCATCGCCGACGAGCGCCTCGTACACGGTCGCCTCGCTACTGGACTTCTGACCCAGGCCACTGGTGAGGTTGCCCTGCGGGTCCATGTCCACCACCAGCACACGCTGGTCCGCCATCGCGAGCGAGGCGGCCAGATTGATGGTCGTGGTGGTCTTCCCCACCCCGCCCTTCTGATTGGAGACGGCGATTGTCTTGCTCATGGCCTGGTGAACGTGCGCGGACTGAAGCGACCGCGTCAGACAGCCCTTTTGCGACCGGCCAACGAAAGACGCCGGCCTGCGGGCATCACGCCCGTTCTGGAGAATTGCTGACAAGAAGTTCGCCGGGCCAATGCAGGCTGCTGCCTGGTGTCCACGGCATGACCGCGACTGGCTGGCGAAGCGTCAGGATACCACCTGAGACGGGAGAACCCGCCGCGCTGGCATCGAACGCGTCAAGGCGTCGGCGCGAATCGTTGAAAGCGGACGCGCGCACCGCGCCGCCCGGCGTGGCTCATAGCGCGGGATCACAAGGTGACGGGCGCGCCCGGCGAGCGATCTCCTAGGGCGGCCAGACTCGGAGCGCGGCAGGCGGGCAGTCGAT
>JAEZDB010000430.1 GCA_023429855.1 Actinomycetes bacterium | reverse complement strand
CTGCAGGGCGGCGTCGCGGTCGAAGTCTTGTGCCCGGGCTGTGAGCATCACGACGGTGAGGTCGCGGGTCGCGGCATCGGCGCGCAGCTTGCGGCACACCTCAAGGCCGGAGAAGCCGGGCATCGCCCAGTCGAGGAAGATCAGGTCGGGCTTGTGGAGCCGGGCAAGTTCGAGCGCTTCGACCCCGTCGCTGGCTTCGAGGATGGTGAACCGGCCAGTGTCGAGCGTGACGCGTACGAGCGTGCGCAGCGCGTCTTCGTCGTCGGCGATCAGGATCGTGTTCAACGCGAGGCCCCGGATTGCAGCATGGCTTGGATGTCCTCGGTGGGGAGCGAGCAGAACGTCTTCACGCAGTCGGGGTCGAACTGCGTTCCGGCTTTGGCGCGGACCTCGTCGAGCGCGACCGACAGCGGCAGGCCGTCGCGATAGGGGCGGTCGCTGGTCATCGCGTCGACGGTGTCGACGATCGCGAAGATGCGCGCCGAGACCGGAATCTGCTCGCCGCGCAGGCGCCCGGGGTAGCCGGCGCCGTCCCAGCGCTCATGGTGGTGGCGGACCACGTCGATCGCGCTGTCGAGGAACGGCACGGCGGCGAGGATGCGGGCTCCCTCGTCGGGGTGGTTCTGGATCAGCTTCCACTCGAGCTCGTCGAGGTTGCCGGGCTTGTTGAGGACGGCGTCGGGGACGGCCAGTTTGCCGATGTCGTGCAACAGGAAGCCGTAGCCGAGCTGCGGGTCCTCTGCGGCGGTGCTCCCGAGGTGCGCTTTGGCGAGGAGCTGTCCGAGCTGGCAGACGCGGCGGATGTGCCCGCCAGTGGTGTCGTCTTTGGCCTCGACCGCGGTCGCGAGCGCTTCAACGGTCGCGCGGTAGCTCGCTTCGAGGTCGGCGAGGCGATGCAGCTCGCGGCCGTAGCTTTCGCGCACATCGCGCGCGTACGCCTGAAGCTGCTCTTGGAGCTGCTGGCGGGCGGAGATGTCGCGCGCGGAGATGCTGACGCCGAGGACATCGCCGTCGACGGAGATGGCGGGGCTCGTCGACACGGAGAGCTCGTGGCGTGTGCCGTCGGCCGCTCGCCAGACGCACGGCGCATCGAGCAGCGCGGTGGGGCCTGGACCGATGCCCGTCCATCGGCGAAGGCCTTCCCACGGCGGTGGAACCGGGGGCGGGTTGCCGATCACGTCGCGGGCGCTCCAGCCGAGCACCCGCTCGGCGCCGTGCGTCCAGCGGGAGACGTTGCCGCGTACGTCGACCTCGAAGGCGACCAGGAAACGGCCCTGCTCCGCAGCAGCCTGAGGCGCCCGCGAAGCGGCTGGCAAAACCTGCGTCCCCTGTCTCAAGCTGATTCCCCCCGAATCGTTCTGCCGGTGAGGGTCTCCCGACCCCCTCCCCTCTGTCTCGGCCAATCAGCCGCAGACTTGAGGTTTGGCTGACCTTAGCGTGCGATTGCTCCGCTTTGGGCGGACGCTGGTTGTATCAGCACAGTACTGCCGTGCCCATACCGACCAGGCTGCTGCACGCGCCCTTGCGAAAACCCGCAATGCGCCGGGGAACAGAGCGTCCGCAGCAGCGACGGCGCGCGTCAGAAGTGACCGGCAATGACCACTTGAGTCCCTTCGCGCCAGACTGCTTTGGAGGAGACGAGCACCGGAGCTTGGCGCGCGTCGCCGACCTGGCTCGCCGACCACCGGTGCGAGCCAGGCAGGGACTGGGGCGAGCGCTCAGCCGAGCGGCTGGCGCAGGATCGGCTTCTTCGCCGCGGTGGCCTCGTCGAGGCGGCGCACCGGTGTGGTGTAGGGCGCGCTCTGCGCGATCGACGGATCCTCATCCGCCTCGGCGAGGATGTCGGCGATGGCCTCGGCGAACGCGTCGAGCGTCTCCTTGGTCTCCGTCTCCGTCGGCTCGATGAGGAGGGCCTCGTCGACGAGCAGCGGGAAGTACACCGTCGGCGGGTGGAACCCGTGGTCGAGCAGGCGCTTGGCGAGGTCGAGGATGCGGATCCCGACCTCCTTCTTCATCACGGTGCCCGAGAGGACGAACTCGTGCATGCACCGCTCGCCGAACGCGAGCGGCAGCTTGTCGCCGACGAGGGACTGCAGGCGCGCGAGGAGGTAGTTGGCGTTGAGCACGGCCGTCTCCGACGCGTCCTGCAGGCCAGGACCGCCAAGCGAGCAGATGTAGGCGTAGGACCGGACGAAGCAGCCGTAGTTGCCCTGGAAGCCGCGGAGCTTGCCGATCGTCTGCGAGCCGGCGCCGGAGGCCGGCGTGCTCGTGAGGTCGAACGTGCCGTCGGCGAGCTGCTCGATCACCGGCACCGGCAGGTACGGCGCGATGCGGTCGCTCACGGCGATCGGGCCGGAGCCCGGGCCGCCGCCGCCGTGCGGCTGCGTAAACGACTTGTGCAGGTTGTAGTGGACGATGTCGAAGCCCATGTCGCCCGGGCGCGAGACGCCCATGACGGCGTTGAGGTTCGCACCGTCGTAGTACAGCGTGGCGCCGACCTCGTGGACGATCTTGGCGATCTCCTCGATGTTCGGGTCGAACACGCCGAGCGTGTTCGGATTCGTGAGCATCAGGCAGGCGACCTGGCCGTCGGTCTTGGCCCGCAGGTCGTCGACGTCGACGCCGCCGTCGGGGCTCGTCGCCACCGGGACGACCTCGTAGCCGGCGATCGTGACGGTCGCCGGGTTCGTGCCGTGGGCGGTGTCGGGAGCCAGCACCTTCGTGCGCTGGTCGCCGCGAGCCTCGTGGTAGGCGCGCGTGACCAGGAGGCCCGCGAGCTCGCCGTGCGAACCAGCCGACGGCTGGAGGCAGACGTGCGGCAGCCCCGCGACTTCGCCGAGCGCGCGCTCGAGGTTATACATCAGCTCAAGCGCACCCTGGGCCCGCTTCGGGTCCTGGAGCGGATGCAGCCGCGCATGGCCGGAGAGGGCCGTGACCCGCTCGTGGAGGCGCGGGTTGTGCTTCATCGTGCAGGAGCCAAGCGGGTAGAAGCCCGAGTCCAGGTCGAAGTTGCGGCGGCTGAGGCGCACGTAGTGGCGGACCAGCTCGGGCTCGCTGACCGACGGCAGACGCGCCGGCTCGGCGCGCTTGCTCTTCGCCGGAATCAGCCCGTCGACGAACGGCACGTCGAGCGCGGGCGCCTCGAAGGCGCGGCGGCCTTCTTGACCCTTCTCGAAGATCGTGACGGCCTGTTCGCGCTGCATCGGCGTCGCAGCCGAGGCATCGGCTGGCGGGCGGTCGTAGCCGTTGATCACGGTGTCGACGGCGCTCATGCGGCCACCTCCTGCTTCGCGGCTGAGCGGCCGAGCGGCGACGTCTCCCCCGCCTGCGCCGCGGCGATCGACTCGGCGACCACTTCGACGAGGCGATCGATGTCGGCCTTGGAGCGCTGTTCGGTGAGGGCCACCAGGAGCCCGCCCTGCCACTCGTCGCGGACACGGCCCAGGTCGAAGCCGGGGTTCACGCCGCGGTCCTGCGCAAGCGCGATGACCTCGGCGACGTCGACGCCTTCGGGCAGCGACACGGCGAACTCGCGCACGACCGGCTGGTCGTGCAGCGCCGTGACGCCGTCGATCGCGGTGAGTTGCTGGCGCGCGTAGTGGGTGCGCTGCACGAGCAGCTCGCCGAGCTCGACGAGGCCGTCGCGCCCAAGCCACGTGAGGTAGACGACGCCCGCAAGCGCGTTGAGCGCCTGCGAGGTGCAGATGTTCGAGGTGGCCTTCTCGCGGCGGATGTGCTGCTCGCGCGTCTGCAACGTCAGCACGAAGCCGCGGCGGCCGTCGGCGTCGGTCGTCTCGCCCGCGATGCGGCCGGGCATCCGGCGGATGTGGGCGTTGGTCGCGGCGAAGAAGCCGAACGACGGGCCGCCGAAGTCGAGGCGGTTGCCGAGGGCCTGGCCCTCGCCGACGCACACGTCGACGCCTTGGTTGCCCGGAGCCTCGAGCACGCCGAGCGCGATCGGGTCGGCCTGGCAGATCGAAAGCGCGCCGGCGCCCTTGGCGAGGTCGCTCAGCGCCTGCACGTCTTCGATGGCGCCGAGGAAGTTCGGCTGCTGGAAGATCACCGCGGCGACCTCGTCGCCGTGCTCGGCCAGGATGCCAGCCAGTGCCTCGGTGTCGGTGGCGCCGTCCTCGAGCGGGACCTCGAGCACCTCGGTGCCGTAGCCGACCGAGAGCGTCTCGAGGGTCGTGCGCGAGTCGGGGTGCAGCCCGGCCGAGACCACGTACTTCGGGCGCTTCGGCGACGCAAGCTTCGCCAGGTAGCCGGCCGCAGCGACCGCGCTCGGGCCCTCGTAGACCGACGCGTTCGACACGTCCATCCCGGTGAGCTCGCAGATCGCAGTCTGGTACTCGAACATCACCTGCAGGCCGCCCTGAGACACCTCAGGCTGGTACGGCGTGTAGGGCGTGAGGAACTCCGAGCGGCCGAGCAGCATGTCGATCGCGGCGGGGATGTAGTGGTCGTACATGCCCGCGCCGAGGAACGTGATCTCGTCTTCAGCGGACGTGTTCTTCTTCGACAGCTCGAGCAGGTGCGCGAACACGTCCTGCTCCGGAAGGCCGTCGGGCAGGTCGAGGCCGCCGCGCAGGCGGACGCCATCGGGGATCTGCGCGTCGAACAGCTCTTCGAGCGAGGCGACGCCGATGGCGTCGAGCATCGCTGCGCGATCGGCGTCGGTGACTGCGGTGTAGCGACTCATGCGCCTGCTGACTCTAGGGGGAGGGAGCGGTGAGCTAGGAGAGACTCGCCACGTAGGCGGACTGGTCGAGCAGGCTGCTCGTCTCCGAAGGGTCGCTCAGGCGGACCTTGACCATCCAGCCGCCTTCGTACGGATCGTCGTTGATCGCCTCGGGCGCGTCGCCCAGCGCCTCGTTGACCTCGATGACTTCGCCGGAGAGCGGGGCCACGACGTCGGAGACGGCCTTGACGGACTCGACCTCGGTGTAGGACTCACCGGCAACGACGGTGGCGCCGATGGCCGGCGGATCGAAGAAGACGACCTCGCCGAGGGCGTCCTGCGCGAACCAGGTGATCCCGAACGTGGCGACGTCGCCCTCGATGCGGGCCCAGTCGTGCTCCGGGTGGTAGAGGAGCTCGTCGGGGTAGGGAGCGTCGGCCATTACAGGTCCTTCGACTGGTAGAGGGGACGGGCTTCGACGATTGCCGCGCGGTGCTTGCCGCGCACGTCGACGGTGAAGGCGGTGCCGACCGCGGAGCTGGCCCGCGGCACGTAGGCGAGACCGACGCCCTTGCCGAGCGTCGGGGAGAAGGTGCCGGAGGTGACGATGCCGCCACCGACCACGGGGTTGCCGCCACGCGGAATCCCCGTCTCCGTGAGGGAGAACGGCACGAGGACCTCGGGCGTGGACTCCGCACGGAACTTGGCGACCGCCTCGTGGCCGATGTGGCCCGTGGCCTCTTTGACGGCCCAACCGAGGCCGGCCTCGATCGGGTTGCGGCCGGCGTCCATGTCGTTGCCGTAGAGGTGGTAACACGCCTCGAGCCGGAGGGTGTCGCGCGCGCCCAGGCCGATGGGCTTGACGCCCGCATCAAGCAGCGCGTCGAGCACGGCGACGGCGTCGTCTGGGGCGACGAGCAGCTCGACGCCGTCTTCGCCGGTGTAGCCGGTGCCGCAGACGAGCGCCTGCTTGCCGGCGACCTCGAGCGTCGCGACGCGGAAGCGGGCCGGGAGCTCGCCGCCGCCCGTGAGCAGACCGCCCACGATCGAGCGCGCGGTCGGCCCCTGGACGGCGAGCATCGCGTAGTCGTCGGCGGCGTCGACGATCTCGACCTCCTGGTCGCCTGCGCCCGTCTGGTGGTGGTGTCCGAACCAGGTGAAGTCCGTGCCGTGGTTGGCCGCGTTGGTGACCGTGAGGTACTCGTCCTCAGCCAGGCGGTAGGTGAAGATGTCGTCGAAGACGCCGCCGTCGGGGCGCAGGATCAGGCCGTACTGCGCGCCGCCGATCTCGATCTTGCTCACGTCGTTCGTCGTGAGGTGCTGCAGCGCCGCAAGCGCGCCGGGGCCGCGCGTGATGATCTGGCCCATGTGGGAGACGTCGAAGACGCCGGCCGCGGTGCGGACGGTGTCGTGCTCGGCGCGCACGCCCTCGACGTACTGGACCGGCATGTCCCACCCGGCGAACGGCACCATCTTGCCGCCGAGTTCAACATGACGAGCGTGGAGCGGTGTACGGCGCAGAACGGCGGTCATCGAAGGCCGCAGGTTACCCGAGCGCGGCGCCGCAGAGCAGGCGGCACGGGCGACTGCGCAGAGTTGGTGCAGTCCGTGCGCATCTCGTTGCAACTTGACTGGGAGCATTGACCGCATGGCCAGAACGCGGCAACCGACGCTCGTCGAGCAGGGTAATACTCGCGAGTATTACCGCTACGATCGCTCTGTGCGCGTGACGAGCAAAGGCCAGGTCACTATCCCCAAAGACGTGCGTCAGCGTCTCGGGATCGAGGCCGGCTCGCACGTCGACTTCGTGGTGGCCGACGACGGCGTACGGCTCGTGAAGACACCGGGGACCGGCGACGGCGCAGCCATCGTGGCGGAGATGATCGAGCGCTCGCGCGGCAAGGTGGATCTCACGACCGAAGCGCTGATGGCCATGACCCGTGGTGGCCACTGGGCCGGCGAGCCTGAGGAATGAGTCTCGCCGGTGGCACCGTCGTCGACAGCAACGTCCTCATCGACGTGATGGCCGGCAACGCAACGTGGGCGCCGTGGTCTGCCGCCCGGCTTGCGGAAGCGTTCGACCGCGGCGAGGTGGTGCTCAATCCCATCGTCTACGCCGAGCTGGCCGTGGGGTTCGGCCGCATCGAAGACCTCAACGCCGCGCTGCCCGAGCGACTCGCCCGCGAGGACCTGCCTTGGGAGGCGTCGTTCGTGGCCGGTCGGGCGTTTCGCGAGCACCTCGCCCGGGGCGGTACGCGGCGAAGCCCGCTTCCCGACTTCTACATCGCCGCCCACGCCGCGGTGACCGGCCGCTCGCTCCTCACGCGGGACGCGGCGCGCCACCTGCGGGCGGTGCCGTCGCTGAGCGTGATCTCGCCCGACGAGTGATCTCAGACGTCGGCCGCGGCCTGCACGACGCACCGTTCCGGGTTTGGCACCAAGCGTTGGTAGTAAACCCGGAGCCGTGGGCTTACGCCGCAGTGCACGGCTCCGAGGAGCGTGCAGCGGGCGCGGCGCGACTCGCGACCTGCGAGGAGCAAGCGGTCGCGGCTTCCCCGCACCACGCGGACGGGCGGCCCGCCCGACGGCAAAAGGCGCACAGCGGTATTCGGTGAACCCGTCGCGCCCGACCCAGTTCAAGGCGCTCTACGACGAGTAGGCCTCAGGCTGCGGCGGCCAGGCGGCGGTCGGCAGCCGCCGCACGGGGCATGCGCCGCGCGCGGGCCGGCACGGCGTTCCAGGCCAGCCGGACCGACCGGTGGTAGGCCTGGGCGAGGCGCTCGTCGCGCCGGGTCCAGCGGACGCCGAGGATCTCGCGGGCCACCGGCGGCAGCGTGGCCTTCGTGATCCAGGTCGCCCCGAAGACCGCAGCCTGCTCGCCGACGACGTTCCAAACCAGTTCAGGTACGCCGGGCGGCGGGACGGGCATCGTCGTCGCCTCCATCGCGGCGACCGCCACGGTGGTTGCGGCGAGCTCGGTCTCGAACATGCCGCCCCAGTAGGCGCGGAACGCCTCGTAGCTCTCCGGAACGGGCGCCATCGACATGCCGTAGCGCCGCCACCAGGTGATCGACTCGCGGTAGAACCGCTCCAGCTCGCCGCGGGTAAGCGGCGTGCCGAACACGCGCTGCGTCTCGATCGCCGCCTCGACGAACGTAGCGTGGGTCCAGTAGAAGACGCTCGGGTCGAGCGCACGGTAGCTGTGGGCCGCGCCAGCCTTCGAGCGGATCGGCTTGTGCCAGTCGCGCACGTTCCTGGCGGTGCCGAACCCGTCCTCGTCATAGACGACGCCGAGGATCGGGCCGGCAGAGCGGCTGATGCGGCCGATCGGGTCGTCGAAGTACTGCGAGTGGTCGACGAGCGCCTGCGACACCGCGGGGTGCATGTTCTGCAGGACCCCGGTACGGCCGATCAGCAGCAGACTGCGGGTGTCGCCGAGCAGCTTCCACGACAGCGACGCGGGCCCGAGCGGCAGGCCGACGAGATCGGGGCGGCGATGGTCGACGCTGGCTGCGGTGCCGGCGCCGGCGGGCTTGGACTTGGCGGGGGTCGTCATGCCGCCGACCGTAATCCGTGCGATCGCTCGGTTTCCACTCGCGCACGCATACCCACCGAACGGCGAAAGCCCGCGTCGCCGCGGGCTTTCAGCACCTAATCCGAGCGATCGCTCGGACAGGGCTCAGGTTCAGCTCGGGCCGCGAAAGCGCGGCCCAGACACCTACTTCAGGAACTGGGGGATATCAATGTCGTCGTCGCCGATCTCCAAGGAGGAGCGGGTCGACGAGTCGATGGTCGGGCGGCGGTCGCGGGGCTCGCGGAGGCCGGAGTCGGAGCCGCGGCTGTAGCCGGAGTCGCGGCGCGGGGCGCGCTCCTCGCGGGGTGCCGGGCGGCCGGGGCGCTCGCGTCCGCCGACGGCGCCGCCGAGGCGGCCGCTCTGCTGGCGACGGCGTACGTCGTGCTCGAAGCCGGTGGCGATCACGGTGACGCGGACTTCGTCGCCGAGGGCGTCGTCGATGACGGCGCCGAAGATGATGGTCGCATTGGGATCGGCGGCGGAGTGGACGATCTCGGCGGCTTCGTTGACCTCGAAGAGGCCGAGCTCGTTGCCGGCGGTGATGTTGAGCAGGATGCCGGTGGCGCCGTCGATCGATTCCTCGAGCAGCGGCGACGAGATCGCCATGTTGGCGGCGTCGGCAGCGCGCGACTCGCCGGAGGCCTCGCCGATGCCCATGAGGGCGGAGCCGGCGTCTTGCATGATCGTGCGGACGTCGGCGAAGTCGAGGTTGATCAGGCCGGGGATGGTGATCAGGTCGGTGATGCCCTGGACGCCCTGGCGCAGCACGTTGTCGGCGTGCGCGAACGCCTCGACGATCGTGGTGCGGCGCTCGACCACGGAGAGCAGCAGCTCGTTCGGGATGACGATGAGCGTGTCGACGACTTCGCGGAGGCGCTCGATGCCCTCCTCAGCCTGGCGGGTGCGCTGAGCACCTTCGAACCCGAACGGCTTCGTGATGACGCCGACGGTGAGGGCACCGACTTCGCTCTTGGCGATCTCGGCGATCACGGGGGCTGCACCGGTGCCGGTGCCGCCGCCTTCGCCAGCGGTGACGAAGACCATGTCGGCGCCCTTTAGCGCCTCGCGGATCTCGTCGCGCGACTCTTGCGCAGCGCTGAAGCCGACGTCGGGATCGGCGCCGGCGCCAAGGCCGCGTGTGAGCTCGGTGCCGATGTTCAGCCGGATGTCGGCGTCGCAGGTGGCGAGCGCTTGCGCGTCGGTGTTGGCCGCGATGAATTCGACGCCGCGTAGGCCTGCGTCGACCATCCGCGAGATCGCGTTGGTGCCGGCGCCGCCGACACCGACGACCTTGATCACGGCGAGGTAGCCGCCTGCACTATCCATGTGAATGGTCCATCCGAAGTTTCGTGGATTCTGACAGGTTCCGCCTGACTCGACCCGTGGCTGAGCTTCGCGACCGTACGCACGCGTCCTGCCCAGGTCAATCAAGTTGTGCTTGACGCATGCGTCCTTGCAGGCATTTTCAACCAGCCTCAACTCAGCATAGAGGCTTGCGGCGAGTGCCTGGCCGCGGCCGGGCGACCCTCGATTTCGGGT
Source organism: Actinomycetes bacterium (assembly GCA_023429855.1). GTDB lineage: Bacteria > Actinomycetota > Thermoleophilia > Solirubrobacterales > Solirubrobacteraceae > JAGIBJ01. The sequence continues at coordinate 95 of JAEZDB010000430.1, read as the reverse complement.
TGAGCCTGGCGGCCCGAACGCCTAGGGCGTGATGCCCCCGGCGTCGCCCGCGCCCGTTGCCGCGGCCCCGGTCGACGCTGTCTCTTATAAACAAA
>JAEZDB010000094.1 GCA_023429855.1 Actinomycetes bacterium | reverse complement strand
TTGTGTATATGAGACAGGCGCTCCAGCCACGCCTGGAAGACGCTCCAGATGGTCGTGAGCAGCAGGTACCAGAGGGCGACCGCGGCGAAGTACTCGACCGGCTTGAAGTCGACGGAGTAGCGCTGCTGCGCCTCGGCGAAGAGCTCCAGAACGCCGATGAACGACAGCAGCGAGGTCGTCTTCATCATGTTGTTGAACTGGTTGCCAAGCGGCGGGACGATGATGCGCGCCGCCTGCGGCAGCACGATCTTGCGCATCGCCTGCCGGTGGGTCATGCCGAGCGACATGGCCGACTCGGTCTGGCCCTCGTCAACCGAGCTGATGCCGGCGCGGATGATCTCGCTCATGTACGCGCCCTCGTTGAGCGCGAGCGCGATGATGCCGGCGATCACGGCGCCCCCGACCAGGCCGACACCCACGTCGAGCTCCTTCGGGAACAACGTCACGCCGAGCAGCAGCTCGGCGCCGAAGTAGATGAAGAAGATCTGCACGATCAGCGGCGTGCCGCGGATCGCCGTGACGTAGATGCCGTTGACGAAGCGAACCGCGAAGAAGCGGCTACGGCCGGCAAGGGCCGAGACCAGCCCGAGGGTCACACCCCCGAGCTGGGCTAGGACCGAGATGTAGATCGTGGTCCACAGCGCCCCCAGGAAGACGGAGTCCGGCTCGAAGATCCGCGACCAGAAGAGGTCGCTGTCGAACGCCGCGATCAGGTGAGCGCCGAGCACCGCCGGGCTACTGCGCGCCCAGCATGAACTCGCCGAGCTCCCACTTCGTGAGGATCTCCTTGAGCTTGCCGTCGGCGGTCATCGCGTCGATGCCCGACTTCACGGCAGTCTGCAGCTCGGTGTCGTCCTTGCGCAGGCCGATGCCGACCGGAGCAGGCTCGATCTGCGGCGTGGCGGCGAGCTCGAAATCGTTCGGGGCCTGCTTTACGAAGTACGCGGCGGGCGGCGCGTCGGTGAGGTACGCGTCGACCTTGCCGGTGCGCAGCGCGTTGGCAGCGTCGGTGTCCTTCGGGAACGTCTGGACCTTGATGGCCGGCTTCCCGCTCGCTTCGATCTTCTTGCTCTCCGCCTCGAGCGCCTGCTTGGTCGTCGTGCCGACCTGTACGGCCACGGTCTTGCCGCTCAGCGCCTCGACCGTGTCGATGCCGGTCGTGCCCTTCTGGACGAGCAGCGCGAGACCGAACTGGGCGTAGTCGACGAACGCGATCTCCTTCGCGCGCTCGGGCGAGTTGGTGAGCGACGAGATGATCGCGTCGCACTTCTTCGCCTGCAGCGCGGCGATGATGCCGTCGAAGCCGGTGTTCGTGAACTCGGCGTCGACGTCCATCCGGTCCGCCAGCTCCTCGGCGATGTCGATGTCGGCACCTTCCTCGTCGCTGCCCTCGTAGAACTCCATCGGCGGGTAGGCGATGTCGCTGCAGAAGGTGATCTTGCCGGCCGACTTGATCGCGGCGGGCGCCGCGATCGCCGCAGCGTCGGGCGTGTCGGGGGTGTCGGCTGTGTCGTTCTCGTCGTCGCCGCAGCCAGCGATCGCGAGCAGGGCGGCGGAGCCGAGCAGCGCCATGGCGCGGCGGGTGCGGGGGGTTCTAAGCATGGTTCCGAACCTTGCGCAGGAGGAGGGGATCGTCAAGCGACAAGCGGCGCAGACCGTACGCCAGACGCGTGACGCTCCGTCAGCCCGCGGCGAGGATCCCGAGCCGCCGCGCCTCGACGAGCCAGCCGCGGAACTCCTGCATCACCAGCTCGAAAAACGCGCTTTCGTCGACGGTCTTGGGGTCTTCGACCGCGAAGAAGTCGGCGTTGTCGACCTCGCGGCCCGACAGGTCATCCAGGCGCACGAGGAACGGGAAGCTGTCTTCGCGCCCGACGGCGATGAACTTGAGGAACGCGGGGAGGCCAGCCATGCGCGTCACGACCTCGGCGGTGGCCTTGCGGTCGGAGTTGCCGCCGTCGGTCACGAAGTACACGAACGTCGGCGTCGCCGCGCCGCGGGTGAGCTTGGCTTCGAGCGCTTCCAGCGGCTTGGCGTACTGCGTGCCGCGGAAGATGCCCTTCGTGTCGATCGCGCGGTCGGTCCAGCCGTCGCGGTTGGCGAGGGTCACCGTCTCGCCCTCGTGGACCCGCGAGTCGAACAGGTACGTCTCGATCTCGCCGTTGTCGTCGAACAGCAAGCCCGCGGCCAGGCAGCGGTCGACGAGCGCCTGGTAGGTGCCGTTGCGGAACAGCGGGAACGACGAGCCCGACACGTCGAGCACCAGGACCACTTCGGCGCGCTCACCGACGAGCCCCTGCTTCTCAAGGCTGACGACCGCGCTGTCGAAGGACTTCACAAGCGACGGCGGCGCGCTCGTCTCGACCTTCTTGCGCAGGTCGATCAGGCGCTGCTTTTCGAGGTTGACCGCCGGGGCCGGTGCTGCGGCGGGGGTCGGCGCAGCTGACGCGGGAGCGGCCGCCGGTGTGGGCGCTGCGGCCGGCGGCGTGGACTGGCCCGAGCCGTCGTCGGTCACGTCGACCCCGTGGACGGTGAGCAGCTTCGCGAGCCCCTCGGCGTAGCCGTCGCCGAGCGCGCGGACCTTCCACTCGCCGTTTCGCTTGTAGACCTCGGCGACCTGCAGCGTCGCGACCGCCGGGAGCGCGTCGAGCTTGACCGACGCCGCCAGCGCGCCGCCGGCGGCGATCGTCGCCTCGACGGCGCTGTTGGCCTGCACCGTCGGGCTGCCGTCGGCCTGCGCGACGATCAAGACGGTCTCGACGGCCGCTGGCAGCGCGGCCACGTCGACGGTGACCACGTCGGCACCCACGTCGAGCTGCACGGCCCCGCTGGCCGCCTGCGGGTTAGAGAACAGGACGACGCCGTTGTCGCCGTCGGCCTTGCGGCCCGCGTCGAGCAGCAGCGCGATCGGGTCGACGTGGCCGCTCTGCGCTTTGACCGTGATCGTGATCGGCGACGCCGCCGGAAGCGCGGTGTTCTGGCCGGGGCTGAGGCTCTGCACGAGAAGGCTTCTCCTGGTGGGTCAGGGGGCGGCCAGACTGGCCGCCGCCCAGCCTTTCAGAACGACCGCCGGAATCAAGCCGGTCCGGCGATGCCTTAGGGCATCGGCAGGATCCCGAGCGCCACGGCGGTGCCGCCGAGGCCGCGGGTGATCTGCTCGGCGGCCTGCTCCGCCGTGAAGGCGTCTTCGCCTTCGGCCAGGCGGTAGGCGATCTCGCCGATGCCGAGGATGATCGCGGAGACCGACGCCTCGACCGACGCCGCCGACGGGCGCGGCTCGGGCAGGTACTCGCCCATGCGGTCGATGACGAAGTCGACGAAGCGCAGCAGCCCTTCGCGGCGCGTCTCCTCGATCTCGGGGCCGCGGCCGATCGACTCGACGTAGATCAGCCGGGCGCGGCGGGGGTCATCCGTGATCGAGCGGAAGAAACCCACCAGACCGGCGTGCATCCGGCCGACAAGATCGGTGGGGGCGCGGTCGAGCGCCACGCCGATGTCGGCGATCACGTCGTCGGTCGCCTGCAGGTACACGTCGCGCAGGAGCGACTCGCGGCTACCGACCGTGTCGTAGAAGGCGCGCTCGCCGATCTTCGCCGCACGACAGAGCTCGCGCACGCCGGTCTTGGCGAAGCCGCGCTCGGCAAACAGGTCGAGGCCGACCGTCATGAGCCGTGCCTTGCGGTCGGCGAGGCGCTCATCGGCGGTGAGGCCGCCGTAGGTGCGCCCTCGGGCGCCGTCGGCCTCGACTGGATTCGCGGTGGGACGTTCGCTCGGGTGGGTCGGGCTCACTGGCTCCATGGTGCCAGACGCGGGGAAGCCCGACCCACCCCTCACGCGCCCGAAGCGCGCGCCCTGCGGGGAGGGGCGCCGGCATCGAGGCGTCGTCGGCGCCGGCATGACCGCCTGGCGCGGGGGAACGCTTGCGGCCATAACCCGATTATGACAACGTACGTTGTCGCAATGTGTGTTGTCGCTTTCGTACCGCGGTACGGGTACCCCCGTGGTTGACCTCCTCGTCGCCGCCATTCCGGCCTTTCTGCTGCTCATGGGCGCAGAGCTGCTGTCGTACCGCCACCTCGCCGAAGAGGCGCGCGCCGACCACACCGGCTACGAGCTGCGCGACACCCGCACCAGCGTCGCGATGGGCCTGGGCAACCTCGCGATCTCCGGCGTGTGGAACCTTGCGGCCCTGGCGATCTTCGCGGCGCTCTACCTCCTCTCCCCGCTCCAGATCGAGATGGACTCCGTCTGGTCCTGGGCGCTCCTGCTGGTCCTGTTCGACCTGCTCTTCTACTGGGACCACCGCCTGCATCACGTGATCCGCATCGGCTGGGCCAGCCACGTGGTCCACCACTCGAGCCAGCACTTCAACCTGTCGACCGCCGTCCGCCAGCCGTGGGTGCCGTTCAGCTCGACGCTGTTCTTCATGCCGCTGCCGCTGCTCGGCTTCCCGCCGGCGGCCATTGCGCTGATCAGCGCGATCGACCTCCTCTACCAGTTCTGGATCCACACGGAGCGCATCGGCAAGCTTCCACGCTGGTTCGAAGCGGTCTTCAACACGCCGTCGCACCACCGCGTGCACCACGGCTCGGATGACGAATACCTGGACCGCAACTACGGCGGGGTCTTTATCCTCTGGGACCGGCTCTTCGGGACGTTCCAGTCCGAGGGCGCGCGGCCGCACTACGGACTCACGAAGAACATCGAGACGTTCAACCCGCTGCGGGTCGCGTCCCACGAGTGGACGGCCATCGCCGCCGACGTGCGCGGCGCCACGACCTGGCGCGACCGACTCGGCTACCTGTTCGGACCGCCCGGTTGGTCGCCGTCGGCCCGCAACGAGGTCACGCGGAGCGCAAGCCCTGAGCCGCGTCGTCGTCCGGCCGCGGACGCACCACGATCGGGGCAGCCCGAGTCGCCGCCGGCGGCATCGCCATAACCGTTGCGACCGAGGGCACGTCGACTTCGTCACCGACCTCGATGCCGTTGGGCGTCCACCATGCGGCGCGGGCGCGGCCTGCGCCCTTGGCGGCGTAGAGCGCCTGATCGGCGCGCGTGAGCAGCGCAACGATCGTCTCGGCATGCGCGTCCGGGTCGAGCGTTGAGACGCCGGCGCTCGTGGTGATCCGCAGGCTGCGTTCGACCGGTTCGACGCCGAGCGCCCAGGCGACCCGGTCCGTGAAGCTTCGAGCACCCACGGCCTCCACGCCGGGCAAGACGACGGCGAACTCCTCGCCCCCGAACCGCGCAACGAGGTCGACGGGCCGGCACTGGTCGACGAGCACGCCGGCCATCCGGCGCAGCGCCTCGTCGCCGACGATGTGGCCGTGGCAGTCGTTGAAGCGCTTGAAGTGGTCGATGTCGAACATCACCACGCTGAGCGCGGTGCCCTCGGCGGCCGCAGCACAGATGAGGCGGTCGAGCTCGGGGTCGAATGCGCGTCGGTTGCGCAGGCCGGTCAGCGCGTCGGTCTGCGCGGCCAACTCCAGTTGGTCGTTCAGCCGATCCGCCCGGACTCGCATGTAGGCCACGAGTGCGGCCATGCCGCCGACGCTGAGGCTCGTCCCGATGAAGAGGTCGGCTTTGACCGCCCATTCGATCGGGGAGATCGCGAGCGCGGCCATCAGGCTCACCGCGTTGACGGCCAGCGTGAGTGCGAGGAAGCGGCTCGACACGAAGTACGCGGCGAAGACCGCGGGCCAGAGGTAGAAGAACGGGGTGGTGCCAAAATCGTCGGTCGTGGCCAGCATCGTGCTGATCGTGAGCACGCCGCCGAGCACCGCCGTGCGCATGAGGACCGGGCTCGGCGGCAGGCTCGCCATGGCGATGGCGAGACCGACCATGCCGACGGCGCAGGCGAGCTGCACACCGAACGCGAGCGGGCTCATCTTGAGCGTCGCCAGCGCGATGAAGGCCGAGAGCGCCGCCAGCAGCAGGAGGGCCACCGACACGCGCTTGGCCAGCCGGAGCTGGTCGGCGTCGGTGTGACCGGCCTCTGCGGCGATGTTTGGCGGGAGCACCATTGCACCGGTTGATCGATGCGTTCACCACCTGGCTTGAATGCGTGGGGGTGTTCCGCGGACGCTTATTCGTACGGGAGACCCAAAACGGACAGGTGAGACCAGTTGAGCGCGACTTCTCTGGCAAAACGTCCCGAGTTTTCGGGCGTTCTGGCGGTGCGCGGTTCAGCGCCCAGTCGTCGAAAAGTGCTGGGTGTCGACGGGTGATTCCCACGTGCCACCCCACCGCCAGCCGCGCGCGGTGAACGCCTTCACCGCTGCGCTCCCGGCGACCGCCATGCCGGGACGGACTTCGTTCCGATCGAGGTAGGGCCGCGACGCCTTGTGGCTCGTCGTCCCGTCGGCGTAGATGTACGGGTTCTCGATCGGGTTCAGGTCGAGCGCGCGACCGTAGGCGTGCTCCGACCAGCCCGTCCCGCCGGTCACCTTGCGGCAGTTGAACGCCGAGGTGTTGTCGGCTTCGATCGACGCGTTGTCGCTTCCGCGGTAGCGCTCGATCGGGCGCATTCGCCGAATCGGAAACCGCTGCTCGTAGAGGCGCTCGAAGATCCGCAGGATGGTCTTCGCGTGCGCCTTGTGCACCACGATCACGCCGTCCTTGGCCTGGCCGTCGAACCCCACGTGCGTGACCGACACCGCGCGCAGCGAACCGAGGCCGACCGGGCAGCCCTTGCGCCACACCGGGCCCGTCATCGCCTTGCGCTGGGCAGCGGAGAGCGCGGAGCTCTTGCCGGCGAACGCGGGGAGGTCGTCGGCGACCTCGATCGTCGTGCCGCCGTCGCGAGCCGGGTCGCCGGGAGCAGCCGCGGCGGACGCCGGGACAAACAGGACGCCACCGAGGGCGACAGCGCTGGCGAGTCGGAACAGGCGCATGACCCCACCGTAGTCCGCGCCGCCGGCTTCGCCTGGGAGGATGGCGCCATGCGCACCTTCGAGTCCCTGACTGATCTACAGAGCGCCGTCGGCGAGGTGCTCGGCACCAGCGACTGGGTGCTCGTCGATCAGGACCGCGTCAACCAGTTCGCCGATGCCACCGGCGACCACCAGTGGATCCACGTCGACCCGGCCAAAGCCGCCGAGGGCCCGTTCGGCACGACGATCGCCCACGGCTACCTCACGCTCTCGCTCCTGCCGATGCTGACCTGGCAGATCTACACGGTCAACGGGATCTCCGGCGCGCTCAACTACGGCCTCGACAAGGTCCGCTTCCCGAGCCCCGTGCCCGTCGGCTCGAAGGTCCGCGCGACCGCCGAGCTCACCGCGTTCGACGAGTTCCCCGGCGGCGGCCAGGCGGTCGTCACCTGCACGATCGAGACCGAAGGCGGCTCGAAGCCGGCCTGCGTCGCCGCGACGATCGTGCGCTTCTTCGCATAGCTAGCTCGGAGCCGCCTCCTGGGCCACGAGCTGCGCTTCGCGGTCGGGGCTGGGCTGGCTGCGGATCACGACGACCGCGGCGAGGACCAGCACGCCGCCGGCGATCTTGGCGGCCGTCATCGGCTCGTCGAGCACGAGCCAGGCGAGGGTGACGGCGACGATCGGCTCAAAGGTCGAGAGGATCGACGCCGCGGTCGCGCCGACGCGCGGGAGCCCCGCGAAGAAGAAGGTGATCGCCGCGATCGTGGAGACGAGCGCGATCCCGGTGATCCAGAGCCAGCCCTCGGTGGTAGGTGCGGCAAGGTCGACGCTGCCGGTGGCCACGGTCGTGGTCGTCAGCGTCACGGCAGCGCCGGTGCAGACGATGGTGGTCAGCGCGAGCGGCGTAATGCGGTCGGCGATGCCCTCCGAGCTGAGGATGTAGACGCTGTAGACGACCGCCGCCGCGAGCCCGAGGGCCACACCGACGGCGTCGAGCGGAGCGCCGCCCGCAGCGAGGGCGACCAGCGCGATTCCAGCGAACGACAGCGCGATACCGGCGGCCGTCCTCCAGGTCGCATGCTCGCGGCCGAGCGCGACCGACGCGCCGGCGACCATCGCCGGGAACGTGTAGAGCAGCAGCGTGAGGACCGACGCGTCGAGCTTGTCGAGCGCGACAAAGTAGCTGCCGGCCTGGGCCGCGTAGCCGACGCCGCCGAGCACCAGCCCGAGACCGACGTCTCGCCGCGTGACGGCGCGCAGCTCGCCGAGGCGCCCAGCCAAGGCGACGAACGCCCAGAGGACCGACGACGCGATCACGAACCGCGTGGCGAGGATCGTGCCAGGCGTGGCGCCCTGCTCGTAGGCGAGCTTGCCGAAGATGCCCATCGCGCCGAACGCGGCCGCCGACGCGAGGCACAGCAGGATTCCGGCGCGGCTCACGCGGCCATGATGACGTCAGGCGGGGTCGGGCCGACCGTTCCGCTGCGCCCACTGCAGCAGCATGACGGTGTCCACGTCGTGGATGTTGGGGCGCCTAGCGCCCAACCTGGCGCGAACGTCAGCGCAGGCCAGGGCGCCACCGGGCGTAAAGGGCCAGCAGGCCAAGCGCGCCGGTCGCGAGCACACCAGCCCACTTGAGCAGTGCGCAGGCACCTGAGGCGACCAGCAGGAGGTTCCGTCCGAGGCCTCCATCGAAACCGCTGGCGACGAGCGCGAGGGTGATCGACGCGAGGCCGCCGACGATGAACGCCGTCACGGTGAAGCCGAGGGCACGCAGCCAGACGACCCGCTCGATCCGCGGGGTCATCCCGCCGACGCGCCGCCACAGGGCGACCATCGAGAACCAGCGCGTGGCAAGGCGCGCGAGGACGTACGACCACCCGATGAGCGGCACGACGCTCGCGACCAGCCCCCAGCCAGGGTCGGGCCAGGTCGGACCCTGGCCGCCGTCCGGATCGACGAGCGGTCCTTCGAGCCAGAACGCAGTCACCTGCGCCCACTCGAGCTTGATCCCGGTCCAGAGCACGCATTCGTCGCCCGAGGAGGGGCCCGCGTCAACGACCCAGCCGGCCAGCGCCGTGCCGAGCAGCCCGAGCCCCGCCCAGATGAGCACGGCGTACCAGCGTCGCGGCGAGCGCTCGATGTGGTCCTTGTCGCTGGCGATCTGACGTCCCCGCTCCCAGGGCGACATGAGGCCGTGCACCTTCGTCGGGCCCTTCCGCTCGCCGTCACGCGGCGAGTAGGCCGCGACGCTGGCGTGCTCCTTCGGTTTCGGGTCGCGGTGCGGGTGCTCCTTCGTCCAGGTGCCCTCCCCAGACCACGCCTGCGCCGGGTCGCGGACGGCCATGCCGGTGATCGACCACCAAGGCGTCGCGTAGAGCTGGTCGCCGAGGACGGGATCGTCGGTCGGCCACTGGTCGAGCACGCGCTGGGCGCGGTGGTCCGGGCGACCCGTGTTGGCGAGGCCGTACTCCTTGGCCTCGTGGACCATCCAGGCAAACGTGGCGTCGCTGAGCAGCGAGCGTCGTCCGCCGCCGATATCGCTGTGGACCCCGCGAAACCAGAGCTGCTTGAGGGTCTGATGCTCGCTGAGGGGGCCGCTGAAGTAGCGCGGCAGGAACTGGTAGCGGTGCTCGTCGACCGACAGCGCGTGGCGCACGTGGTCGATGCGCTTGCCCTCGAGCGAACGCGTGCTCGAAATCTTGCGCCGCAAGCCGGGCACGCCGACGGCTTGCACGGTGTCCCAGAGGCCGAGGAAGTGCACGCGTGCGGCGGCGCCCGAGGCCGTGGTGAAGAGCTCGCGGACCTGCTCGGCGATCTCCTCGCGCTCGACGGCCGCGCTGCGACCCAGCACCTGACGGCGCAGACGCCGGACGATGTGGACCCGCAGGGGCGGGTCTGGCGACGCGAAGTACACGCTCAGCAGCGTCGGCAGCAGGTGCTCGTGCTCCGCGCGGACGAGCCCGAAGAGGTTGACCATTCCAGCCACGCAGCGCGCCGTGAACGCCCCGCGAGAGAAGCCGAAGATGAAGATCTGGTCGGCGGTGGCCTGGTCTTCGGTCGCGTACCTGCCGTACTCGCGACACAGGAAGAGGTACGCCTCACCGATGTTCTCGTAGATCCCGCGGCCCAGCGCGAGGCCCAGCTGGCGCCGCAGCGGCTCGACGATCGAGCCCGTGACGCCGGTCGGCGGCAGACCCACCGGGACGCCGACGCCGGGGTCGTAGTAGACGACCTGCTCCTTCTCGGCCATGACGCCGTCGGGGTCGTCGCCCGCTTCGGCGGCGGCCTTCCGTCGAGCGGCGAGGTCGGCTGCCCGAGCGTCCTCGTCCGACAGCATCTCGACGAGCCGCACGACGTTCGTGTCGCGCACGCCGGCGCTGAGCGTGTTGCTCGTGCCGTCGCAGCAGATCACGATCTGGCGACCGTCTACCTGCGAGCGGTCTGCCCGCTCGGCTGCCTTCGTCCGCGCTGTGCGCACTGCGTCATCCCCCACTGCCGGCGGCTCGCGGCGGCGCCTCCCAACGCCGCCGGAATGCCGACGCGCCAGAACCTACCCGCGGTCTGGGCCGCGACTCGCAAGCGAGCCGTCAGGTATGTGCCCACGCGCACCGGAATGCACGTTCCGAGACGATATAGTTGCTTGCAACAAGCATTCTTCTCGTCGTCCGGCCCGCCACCTAGGGCCACGGCTCCACGCCCTCGAGCACCACCAAACGCCATGACCACCAGCTCCGACCCACGCACCCAAGCCGCCGCTGACACCCCGGCAGGCCAGCTCGCCCGCCAGCTTTACGGCCTCGCCGCGGTCCGCCGCGAGCTGGGCAAGGTCGCCAACGCCGAACTGCCCGGGCATGGGTTCGGAGCGCTCGTGTCGATCCGCAAGCGCGAGGCGGCGCGCGTCTCCGACATCGCCGCCGACCTGCAGGTCGACCTCTCGGTCGCCAGCCGGCAGGTCGCCGCGCTCGTCGCCGGCGGGCTCATCGAGCGCCAACCCGATCCGGCCGACCGCCGCGCGCATGTGCTCGAGCTGACCGACGCCGGAATCGTCGCGATCCGTACGTCGTTCCTGCAGATGGTCGGCCTCATCGACGACGCCCTCAGCGACTGGCAGGCCGAGGAGATCATCGATCTCGCCGCCCGCCTGGAGCGCCTCGTCGCCAGCTTCACCACACAGGAGGTCGCGGCATGACCCGCACCACTGCCCCCGCCGAGTCGTCGGGCATGACCCACCGCCAGATCCTCGAGGCGATGTCGGGCCTGATGCTCGGCATGTTCGTCGCGATCCTGTCGAGCACCGTCGTCTCCACGTCGCTGCCGATCATCCTGTCGGACCTCGGCGGCAGCCAGTCGGCCTACACGTGGGTCGTCACCTCGACGCTGCTCGCGCTCACCGTCTCGACCCCGATCTGGGGCAAGCTCGCCGACCTCTTCGACCGCAAGACGCTCGTGCAGACCGGCCTCGTGATCTACACGACGGCCTCGATCTTCGCCGGCCTCTCGCAGAACACCTCGCAGCTGATCTTCTTCCGCGTGCTGCAGGGCATCGGCGTCGGCGCGATGACCTCGCTCGTGCAGGTCATCCTGTCTGACCTGGTCTCACCCCGCGAGCGCGGCCGCTACGCCGGCTACCTCGGCGCGGTCTTCGGCGTCGGCACGGTGATCGGCCCGCTCATCGGCGGCGTGCTCACCGACTCGATCGGCTGGCGCGCCTGCTTCTACGTCGGCGTCCCGTTCGCCGCCCTCGCGTTCGTCGTCCTGCAGCGCACGCTCAAGCTGCCGCCGCGCGAGAAGCGCGCCGTCAAGATCGACTACCTCGGCGCGATCACGATCGCCGGCGCGGTGTCGTCGCTGCTGATCTGGGTGTCGCTCGCCGGCCACCAGTTCGACTGGCTCTCCTGGCAGACCGCCGTGCTCGTCCCGCTCGGCCTGCTGCTTGGCGTCGCCGCGGTCGCCGTCGAGCGCCGCGCCAAGGACCCGCTCGTGCCGCTGCGGCTCTTCAAGGACCGCAACATCGTGCTCGCCGTGATCGCGAGCGTCGCCGTCGGCACCGTGATGTTCGGCACCACCGTCTTCCTCAGCCAGTACCTACAGCTCGCACGCGGCATGACGCCGACCGAGTCGGGCCTGCTGTCGATCCCGATGGTCGCCGGGCTGTTCCTCGCGTCGACGATCATCGGCCGCAAGGTCTCCGACACCGGCCGCTACAAGAACTGGATGCTGCTCGGCACCGTGCTACTCACCGCCGGCCTGCTCCTGATGGGCACGCTCGACGAGCACACGAGCCTGGTCGAGCTCGGCGTCTTCATGTTCGCGATCGGCGCCGGCGTCGGCATGCTGATGCAGAACCTGGTGCTCGTCGTGCAGAACACCGTCGCGCGGTCCGACATGGGCGCGGGCAGCTCGCTCGTCGCGTTCGTCCGCAGCCTCGGCGGCGCCGTCGGCGTCTCGGTCCTCGGCGCGGTGCTCGCCAGCCGAGCGTCGTCGACGATCGAGTCTGGCCTCGCGGGCGCCGGTGTGCCGGCTGGAGGCCTGAAGTCGAACCAGGTCCCCGACCTCTCAGCGCTGCCCGAGCCGATCGTCCGGATCGTCGAGCACGCCTACGGGGTCGGCGTCGCGGAGATCTTCCTCGTCGCCGCGCCGATGAGCATCGTCGCGTTCATCGCCGTGTTCCTGATGAAGGAGGTGCCGCTCGGCACGAAGAGCGGCATCGAGATCGCGAGCGAGCGCCCGGGCGCAGAGGCCTCGGCCACCGCCCAGCCCGCCTAGCCGAGGCACCCAGCCGCGGCC
>JAEZDB010000093.1 GCA_023429855.1 Actinomycetes bacterium | reverse complement strand
GCTCCGACGGCCCGCCGGTGGCGTCCGCTGCGGCGGCGCGGGCGGCCTGACGGGCACGCAGCGCATGGGCCCGCTCGAGCTTGCGCTGTGCGCGATCAGCGCGCTCGGTCAGCAAGGCGGCGACGTCATCGGCCGAGAGCCCGCTGCGCTCGACGTAGAAGAAGCCGTCGGCCATCCACCACGTGCGAGCGCCGTCGTCTTGGAGCACGGCGACGGGCCGCCCCTCCTGCTCTGCTAGCAGGCGCTGCAGCTCCCGGCGGCTGAGGGCGCGGTCGCTCTCCAACGTGCCCGTGCGAAAGATCCAGCGTCGGCGAAGCGGCCCGCCGACCTCCTCAAACCCGGCGTTCTCGACGGCGCGCAGCACCGGCGCAATGCAAGCGCCCGTGCCGGACGCCATGCAGGTCGGCGTGCAGCTGCGCTGCTAGACCACGTGGGAGCTGCCGGGCGCGGGCTCGCTCGGCGCGTGCCCCTCCAGCGCCTCGCGGCCGATGCGGTGCAGCTCGGCGCGGGGGAGCGGGGCACGGCCGGCAGGCTGGTCGACCGGCTCGAGCTCGGGCAGCTCGGCGAGCGGTCGCGAGACCGGGGCGCCGACGGCGACGGTGACGTGCTCTCCCTCGTGCTGCAACTCCAGCGGGTCGCCCTCGACGAGCGTGTAGACGACCTCGTGGTGCTGCATCTCCATCTGCAGGCGCCGACCGCGGACCTGCAGCTTGAACGCGATGCGCGTCAACGCGGGCGGGAGGCGCGGCGAGAAGCTCAGCTGGCCTTCGTGGTCGCGCAGGCCGCCGAAGCCGGCGACGGCGGTCAGCCAGGCACCGGCCATCGACGCCACGTGAAGGCCGTCGCGAGTATTGCCGGCGAGGTCTTCGAAGTCGATCAGGGCCGTCTCGGCGAAGTAGTCGTAGGCGAGCTCCACGTGGCCGACCTCGGCCGCCATGATCGCCTGCACCGTGGCCGACAGCGACGAGTCGCGGACGGTGATCGACTCGTAGTACGCGAAGTTGCGCGCCTTCTCCTCAGGCGTGAAGTGATCGCCGCAGAGGTAGAGCGCAAGGACGAGGTCGGCCTGCTTGATGACCTGCGTGCGGTAGAGCTCGAAGTACGGGTGGTGCAGCATCAGCGGGTACTCGTCGGCTGGGGTGCCCTCGAAGTCCCACACCTCGTGGTGGGTGAAGTTGCTCGCCTGCGGGTAGATGCCTAGGTGGTCGTCGTACGGCACCGTCATCGCGTCGGCGGCCTTGCGCCACCGGGCGATCTCGTCGTCGGTCACCTCCAGCGCGCCAGCCAGGTCGACGTGGCGCTCGGCGGCCGCCGCGGCCCCGCGCCGGTTGCGCTGCGCCATCAGGTTGGTGAAGACGTTGTTGTCGGCGATGGCCGAGTACTCGTCGGGGCCCGTGACGCCGTCGATTCGGAACGCGCCGCCAGCGCCGTGGTCGTGGTGGCCGAGCGACTGCCACATGCGCGCGGTCTCCACGAGCAGCTCGACACCCACCTCGCGCTCGAACTCGTCGTCGCCCGTCATCGTGCGATAGCGCTCGACCGCCGCGGCGATGTCGGCGCAGAGGTGGAACGCCGCCGTGCCGGCTGGCCAGTAGCCCGAGCACTCCTCGCCGCTGATCGTGCGCCATGGGAATGCCGCGCCGCGTAGACCGAGCTCGGTCGCACGCGTCTTCGCACGATCGAGCGTCGAATGGCGCCAGCGCAGCGCGTCGGCGGCGGCGTTCGGCACCGTGTAGGTCAGCACCGGCAGGATGTAGGTCTCGGCGTCCCAGAAGGCGTGCCCGTCGTAGCCGGGGCCGGTCAAGCCCTTGGCGCCGATCCCGCGCCGCTCGGCGCGCGCGGCGGCCTGCAGCGTCTGGAACTGGGCGAACCGCACGGCGCGCTGCAGTTCGTCGTCGCCCTCGATCTCGATGTCGGCCCGCGACCAGTAGTCGTCGAGGTACTTGCGCTGGCCGCTGATCAGGCCGTCCCAGCCCGTCGAACGCGCCGCGGCGAGGGCTGCGATCACCTGGTCGCGCACCGACGGCATCGAGCGCACGCTCGACCAGCCGTAGCTCAGGTACTTCGTGAGTCGCAGCACCTGCCCCGGCCTCAGCTCGGTCGCGGCCGTCAGGCGGGCGATGTCGCCCCAGGCCTCGATCGAGGTGTCGATGCGGTTCGGCGCTTCAAGCTCGTGGTCCATGCCGGCGGCCATCCGCAGGCCGCTGGCGCGCAGCCGGTGCACGAGCACGCCGCGCAGGTCGTAGCAGGAGTGCTCCTCGCCGACGAGCGGCGCCGCGAGCGCTGCAGCAGCCCGCGGGTCCTTGCTCTGCGCCGGCAGCGGCTCGTTGGCGACGAGCTCCGACTGCACCACGACCTGCGCACCGTCGCCGATTGGCTCGACCTCGAAGCAGATCGCGGCGACCGCGCGCTGCACGAACGACACGAGGCGCGTCGAGCGCACGATCACGCCCTGACCCGCAGGCGACCGCCATTCGACCTCACGGCGCAGCACGCCGGCGCGCAGATCCAGCTCGCGCTCGTGCCGGACGACCGTGCCGTAGCGCAGGTCGAACGGCTCGTCGTCGACGAGCAGGCGGATGATCTTGCCGTTCGTGACGTTGACGATCGTCTGGCCGTCTTCCGGGTAGCCGTAGCCGGCCTCGGCGTGCGGCAGCGGGCGCGTCTCGTAGAAGCCGTTGAGGTAGCTGCCGGGAATCACGTGCGGCTCGCCCTCGTCGAGGTTTGCGCGCATGCCGATGTGGCCGTTCGCAAGCGCGAAGAGCGACTCGCTGCGAGCGAGGACCGCCTCATCGAACCGCTCCTCGCGGAGGGTCCACGGCCCGCCGGTGTAGATGGGCTCGTCGGCGAGGTTCGGCAGCGAAGGCGGGTTCACGCGGGGCTAGGTCCTGGAGGGTGGGGGTTGGCCGGTAGAGCGGCTGGAGGGTGAGCGGTGGGGCGCAGGCTACGGAGGTTGGCGGGCGTCGCAGGTCGGCTTAGCTGGGCAGCAGGTCGGCGAGGTCGTCGACGACAAGCGTCGCGCCGGCCTCCCGTAGCGCGTCGGGCTGGCCGCCGCGGTCGACGCCGATCACCACCCGGAACTTGCCGGCGGCGCCAGAGCGCACGCCGCTCAGCGCGTCCTCGAAGACCGCCGCGGAGTCCGGCGTGGCGCCGAGGCGGCGCGCGGCCTCCAGGAACATGTCGGGCGCGGGCTTGCCCTTGATGCCCTCGGCGGCGGCGACGGCGCCGTCCACGCGCTCGTCGATGAAGTGCTCGAGCTTCGCGGCACGCAGCACCGCCGCCGCGTTTGCGCTCGACGACACCACGGCGGTGGCAAGCCCGGCGCCGCGGACGGCCTCGAGGTAGCGGACCGACCCCTCGAACGGATCGACCCCGTCGGTCTCGATGATCCGCTGCACGGCGTCGTTCTTGCGATCGCCGAGGCCGATAATCGTCTCGACCGACGCGTCGTCGCCCGGGGACCCCTCCGGCGGGTGCAGGCCGCGGGCGGCGAGGAAGTCGCGGACGCCGTCGTAGCGCGGCTTGCCGTCGACGTACTGCAGGTAGTCGGCGGCGGCATCGAACGGCCGGGCGTCGACGCCGTCCTCGCCGGCATGCGCGGCGAGCACCTCGTCGAACATCTCCTTCCATGCCGCGGCGTGCACCTCGGCGGTCTTCGTCAACACGCCGTCGAGGTCGAAGAGCAGGGCCGTGATGCCGTCAGGAAGTCCAAGCACGGCTGCAAGGCTAGGGCGGGCCGCTCCCGAGCGCAACGGCCGAACATCCAAGACCAGCAGGCCACATCTCCGACGGTTGGCTGTCACGGTGCGGTCGATCGGCCGGGGACGGTAGGCTTGCCCGCGGTCGGTGGCAGCGTTGACGGCGCAAGCCCCGTGACGCCGGTTCGCTAACCAGGTCAGGTCCGAGAGGAAGCAGCCTCCCGCGGTTCCCGGCGGGCACGGTCTGTTTGCGCCCGAGCTGTCACCGGCCACTTCTTCGCTTAGCCGCAGTTTGCGGCGAGCTGCCAGCGCGTGGTGCGGTCCTGCACCTCGTAGCCGGGCGGCGGCGGCGGGATCAGCCGGTCGCGGTCGCGGGCGTCGAGGATGAACGCGTCGGCGGCGTCCTGCGACGAGGGGAGCAGGTAGGTGCCGCGCTCCGGGATCGGGCCGTCCTGCGCGGTGACGATGCCGCGCGCCGGCTCGCCGGTCCAGAGCGCGACGAGGGGCACGGCGCGGCGATTGGGCACGACGATCGGCCCGCAAGGCACCTCGCGGGTGAGTGCTTCGAGCTCGGTCACGGTGAGCTGCTGCGTCGCCAGCGACGACTGCAGCCGGTCGATCCTGCGGAGCTGCGTGGGGGCGAGCGCGAGCACCACGGCCAAGAGGGCGGCGGCGCCGGCGGCCCAGGCGCGGCCGACGGGGATCGACGCGTCGCTGCGCCAACCCGTGAGCGCGTAGGCAC
>JAEZDB010000337.1 GCA_023429855.1 Actinomycetes bacterium | reverse complement strand
CGCCTGAGCCGAGGCGCCGCGGCTCCTCGGCGCACGCCGGCGATCGGTGCGCGCGGGCCGCGCCCCGAAGCTGCAGACGAGCTCCGAGGCGCAGCGGCGCTCTCTCCCTACGGGAACTTGACGCCTGCGGCGACAGCCTTCGCGTAGGCGTTCGCGGCAGCCTGGGCGGCCGCAGCGAACGGGTTGCCACCGGCGCTGGCGCCGGCGCTCGCGCCGACGTTGGTGCCGCCGGCGTTCGAGGTGACGACCCACTGGCCGTTCTTCTGGGTGACCGAGGCGCAGGCCTTCCACTGGAAGTACCAGGCGCAGACGTTCCAGCCACCGGTGGGCAGGGCGACGACCGACGTGCCGATGGCGGGTGCAGCCGACGCGCTCGCCGGCGCGGAAGCGATAGCAGCGGTCGCCGTGATGGCGACAGCCATCGCGCGGATCTTGCGGGACATAGACGTTCCTCTCGAACGTGATGTGACTCTGAAGGGGTGAGACAGCACCCCGGTTCCGAGGCTTCGCGGCACAGCTGGGACGGAGCCGCGAAGCACTCGGAAATCGAACTTACCACGACGCGCGTTGGCCGCAAGGACCGCCGAATCGGTACCGGCTAGGACCCTGCTTTCCCCTGGTCAAACTGGGAAATGGTGTTTACCAAGTTGACGCTGGCTCACCTTTTCGTGTCACAGCGGAGGGTGCTGCGGCGGCGCTCGGCGCGCGTCTAGATCGAGCGTGTCGACCACCCAGATACCCGTGGCTCAAGTGGTCGCTATAGACCGGTTCGCAACTGGGCGATCGACGCGCGATGGTGGAGGTACCGCCGCCGTCTCGAGGTCTGTCATGTCGTCTCATCCCGCCCGCTCCCACCGCTGGCTGCTTGCCGCCGCACTCTCCGCAGCGCTCATCGCGCTCCCGGCGAGTGCTGGGGCCGCGACCGGTACCGCCGCCTGCGTCGTGAAGCAGGGCAGCAAGAAGGGGCAGCTGCGGGTCCTGAGCGGCAAGGCCAAGTGCAAGAAGACCGAGAGCCCCTTCACGCTCGTCGGCGCCGCGGGCACGCAGCTGCCGCAGTCGACGGTTGCTGGTCCGGCCGGGGCGACCGGCCCCGCTGGCCCGGTTGGCCCAGCTGGTCCAGCTGGTGAGACCGGGCCGGCGGGACCCGTGGGCCCAACCGGACCGACCGGCGCTGCAGGGCCCCAGGGTCCCCAAGGCCCGCAAGGTCCGCAGGGGTCAGCCGGCACCTCCGGGTCGCCCGACACGCCGTCCCAGATCCTCTCGAAGCTCTCGACCGTCGACGGGAGCGGCTCTGGCCTCGATGCCAGTCTGCTCGACGGCAACGACTCAACCGCCTTCCTGCAGACCGGCGACAAGGCCGCTGACGCGAACCTGCTCGACGGCATCAACTCGACCGGCTTCGTGAAGCGGTCGACGGCCAGCGGCGGAGACATCGCGATCGGATCGGTCGCCGCCAGCGCGTGTGCGACATTGACGCTGACGCTCGGGGGCGTCGACGCCGGCGACTTCGTGCTCGTCCAGCCGGCCGTAGGCCACGCGTGGCCAGCAGGGCTCACCACGACCGTCGGGGCCGTGACGACGGCTGCCAACGTGCCCCTGCGGTTCTGCAATGCCACGAACGTTGCGTCGCCCGCCGACAACTCGCTCAGCATCCGCTGGCTGGCGATGCCGCAGGCCGGCTGATCGACCTTGGCGGGCTGGGTCGGCTAGGCCGTCGCCACCTTGGTGGCGCGCTCCGCCAGCGACGCGCGCTGCGCGGCCGTGGCGAGCACGCCGAGCATGAGCAGCAGCGCGAACACCGTGAGCGACAGGTCAGCCGCGAGCTCCTGCGTGAGCAGTCCGAGGCCGATCACCGGCACGGTCAGGCCGACGTAACCGGCGAGGAACACGCCGGCGAGGGCCTCGGCCCGCTGCTCGGGTGGCGCGATCGCGGCGACGGCGCCAAGGGCCCCCTTGAACATCAGCCCTGCGCCCGCGCCGCTCACAGCGCCGCCGAGCAGGAAGACCGGCAGGCTCGGCAGCCACACCGCGGCGATCAGCAGCGCGGGCCCCGCGAGCATCAGCTTGAGGCCGAGTCCGGTGACCTCGCCGGGATCGCGCGACCCGCTCGCGACCTGGGCGGCCGCCGCAGTCGCGAACACGACGAACGCCGAGAATCCGGCGAGCGCGCGCGAGTGGTGGCCCAGCGTGCCGCCGATGAAGGCGGGCGCCAGCGAGTTGAAGAGGCCCATCAGGGCGAACGCGACGAACGCGCCGGTCGCCGACGCGGCGAACACCGGCCGCCCGGACTCGGGGACGGCGATGCGCTGCGGGCGGTACGCCGGTGCGGGGCGGACGGCCGGGCGCGTCTCGGGCACGGTGAGGACAGCGACCAGCGCGACCGCCAGTGCGACGAGCATCACCGCGTACGGCGTGGTGAGCGGCCCGGCGACCCACTGTGCGAGGACGCCGCCGATCAGCGGCCCAAGCCCGATGCCGCCCAGGTTCGACGCCGTCGCGACCGTCTGCGCGCGCTGCAGCGACTCGCCGGGCCGCGCGGTCGCGTGCAGTTCAGCGATCCAGGCGGTCGCGGTCGCCGTCATCGCGCCGACGCCGAGGCCGTTGAGGAGTCGCCCGACCAACAGGCCGCCGAGGCTGTGCCAGGTGAGGAAGACCACTGCGCTCGCGATCGTGAGCACGATCGCCGGGACCATCCAGCGGCGGCGTCCGCCGGAGTCCGAGAGGTGGCCGACGAGAAAGAGGCTCGCCACGACGCCGAGCGCGTAGACGGCGAAGATCAGCGTGATCGTGAGCGACGAGAAGCCGTCGCGCTGCTGGTAGAGCACGTAGAGCGGTGTAGGGATCGCGGAGAAGGCCATCACCACGAGGAACGCGTAGGCGACAGCCCAGAACCCGGCGCTGTGGCGCATCGACGAGGCGGGAGAGGTCATGGCTCCACGGTCGCGGGCGAAGTCATCTCATGCAACGCAGATTGCCGCTGTGAGCTATCACCATTCGAGATAGGCTCTCCGGAATGAACCTGCGGCACCTCGAGACGTTCGTCGCGGTCGCCGACACGGCGAGCTTCTCGCGGGCGGCCGAGCGGCTGCACGTGGTGCAGTCGGCCGTGTCGGCCGGGATCCGCACGCTCGAGGCCGACCTCGGCGCCGCCCTCTTCACCCGCGGCGCGCGCGGCGCCGCGCTCACCGACGCAGGTGCCGCGCTGCTCCCCGA
>JAEZDB010000327.1 GCA_023429855.1 Actinomycetes bacterium | reverse complement strand
CGGGAGCGGTCCATCGGCCGCCGCCGAGCTGGCCGTCCGGCTGACCGACGACGGCGACGACGGGTGGCACGCTACCTTCCCCGGCGCGTGGGAGCTCACCCGATCGCTCGTTGCGCTGCGCAGCGCGATCGTGCGCGAAGGCGGCCTGCTGCGACGCTCGCAGGCCGCGTTCACCGCCGACGCCGCACGCGCAACCGGTCTCGGCGCGCTTGTCTCGATCGCCACCGACTACAGCGAGCTCGCCGCCGCCTGGGACGCCGTCGCCGACGCTGCGCTCCCGGCCGACGTGCCGGCGCTCGCTGCGCTTCGGCCGCTGACCTCCGAGTGGGACCTCGACCCGGGCGCCGTCGGCGACGACTTTGCCTTGAACGCCGGCGACGCCGAGGCGCTGCTGCACGACCTCGCGGCGCAGCTCCGCACGATCGGCCGTCGCGAGGACGCGACGCTCGAGCAGCTGCGCGCCGTGCTGCGGTCGGCATGACGCCGAACCCCGAGTCAGATCTTCTGCAGCGCCAGCCGATGGTCTCTAAGGGCGTCGGCTGAGGGGTCTGTCGTAGCGTGGGGCGCATGCCGCCCGTGACGGTCCTCCGCGCCGACTTCGACGACCCGCAGCACGCGGCTGCGATCGTCGCGATCCTCGATGGCTACGCCCAGGACCCGATGGGCGGCGGCCATCCCCTCGCCGGCGACGTGAAGGCGCGGCTGGTCGACGGGCTCAAGGCCGCGCCCGGTTCGATGGTCTGGCTGGCCGTCGACGGTGGCGACTACATCGGCGTGGTCACCGCGTTCGTCGGCTACTCCACCTTCGCGGCCAAACCGCGATGGAACGTGCACGACGTCGCCGTCAACGCAGGTGGCCGGGGTCGGGGCGTGGGCCGCGCCATGCTTGAACGCGTCATCGCCGACGCGGAAGCGGCGGGCGCCAGCGCCGTCGCCCTCGAGGTCCGCCACGACAACGCGCCAGCCCGGCACCTCTACGCCTCCCTCGGCTTCGGCGACGGCTTCTCGCCGATGGACTTCTGGGTCCGACCGCTCGCCTGATCGGCGGCTGAGCTGGGCTCGCCCAACTCAGTCCGCGGGGCTCCCAGCTACTGTGAGCGCCCGTGGACCAACACCGCATCACCCGCTACGTGGAGCCGCTGCGCGAGGGCGGTTCGCTGCCTGGCCTCGTCGAGGTCGACGATGAAGGGCTCTACGTGGTGAAGCTGCGCGGCGCCGGCCAGGGCGTCCGCGCGCTCGTAGCGGAGATCGTGGTCGGCGAGCTGGCGCGGGCGATCGGCCTCCGCGTGCCGGAACTGGCGCTGCTCGAGCTCGACGACGCCATCGGTCGCGCTGAGCCTGATCCGGAGATCCAAGAGCTGCTGCGGGCGAGCGTCGGGCTCAACGTAGGCATGGACTTCTTGCCCGCGTCGCTGCCGTTCGCGATCCACGCCGGGCACGAGGTGCCGCGCGAAGAGGCTGCACGCGTGGTCTGGCTCGATCTGCTCACCACGAACGTCGACCGCACGCCGCGCAACCCGAACCTGCTGTGGTGGCACGGCGCGCGTCACGCCGCGGTCGGCGACTCGGCCTGGCGCCCCGGCGCACCGTCGACGAACCCGCACGGCGCCCTGTGGCTGATCGACCATGGGGCGGCGCTGTATCGACACCACGCGGCGACGCTGAGCGCCGACGAGGCCGACCGGCCGTTTCCGCAGATCGCCGACCACGTGCTGCTGACGCTGCTCGGTGACCCGGTCGGCCGCGTCGAGCTGCTCCGCCGCACGCATGCCGAACTGGCGCCGCTGCTTACCCCTGAATTGCTCGGCGGCGTGGTCGCGCAGGTGCCGGACGACTGGCGCGGGGACCACGACTACGTCGCCTACCTCGCGGCCCGCGCCGACGTGGTCGGCCGCTACCTCGACGACCTCGACGAGCTCGTGGTGACGGGTTCCGCCACGACGGGTCCCGGCACCGGTGGGTTGCCTCGCGGTCCCGAGGCTCGTCGCGGACTCGGGCCGCGGGTGGGCGCGCCGAAGCCGGGCGAGGGGACGAACCGAGGCGGCGCAGCATGAGCGAGCGGACGCCCTACTCGTGGGCGCTCCTGCGGCTCGTGCCACGGATCGAGCGGGGCGAGCAGATCAACGTCGGTGCCGCCGTGTTCAGCCGCAGCGCCGACTGGCTCGGGCTTGAGGTCGTGCTCGACGAGCCCCGCCTGCGGGCGCTCGCCCCGGATCTCGACCTGGCGGCCGTGCAGCAGCAGCTCGACGGCCTGCGCCGCGTCGCCGCCGGCGACCCAGACGCGGGGCGCGTCGCGGGGATGGCGACGACCGACCGGTTCGGCTTCATCACGGCCCCCTCGAACACGATCATCCAGGCCTCGCCCGTGCACGTCGGCCTCTGCGAGGACCCGGCGGCCGCGCTCGAGCGGATCGTGGCCCGCTACGTGCGGGTCGGCGCCGCCTGACGCGGACCTCGGCGGTTAGGCGGGGAGTGCCGAGCGGCCCGTGAGGCGCAGGGCCGCCGCGAGCCGCTGCTCGGCGCGTTCGGCGGCGACGCGCAAGACGGCGGTGTCGTCGTCGGTCCACTCGTAGCGGTCGCGGCGCAGCGCGCAGACGGTGCCGACGATCGCGCCGCCGACCGACACGGGCACACTGGCGCCGGTGAGGGTGGGCGCCTCGATCAGCATCCGCACGGCGCTGAGCGGCGTGGCGCGCGGGTCGGTGCCTGCCTGCTCGAGCGCGGTGCTCCATGCGGCCGGATCGACGGCACCGCTGACCCCGTGGTCGGGCCAAGGGTCGGTCGGCGTCGGTGCTGACTCGGCGCGTGCGCCCGTGAGCCGGCGAAGCAGCGGGAAGCCGCGAGAGGGCGGCGCGAGTGGGTCGTTGTGGCGACGGCTGGGCACGAGCGGTGGGCCCTCCGGCGTGGAGGTCGTGCCAGAGAGAATCACCGCCGGCGGGCCCCGCCGCACCTCCAAGTGCCAGATGACACACAAGTCGGCTGGGGTTTGCCGCAGCTAGCGGCTTCTTTGCCGCGTGGGCGGGTCGTCTGATCGTCGAAGAGCTTCGCTTCGGAGCCGAGGATCCGGCGCGGCCGGACCGCTGCTCGGGGCGTCGGAAGCGGCTAGGGCGTGGTCGGAACGACGGGCGTGGTCCGCGTCGGCGTCGAAGGCGGCACCGGCGTGGTCGGCACCGGCAGATCGACGGCCTCGGCCGGGTCAGACCAGGCGGCGATCGCGGCGGCGACGCGGTCCTGCGAGCGACGAGCCGTGGCGACCGAGACGTTGTTCATCAGGATCGCGAAGGCCACGTTCCGCTTCCCTGCGGTGGTGCACCAGCCGGCGAGCGCGGAGACGTTCGACAGGGTCCCCGTCTTGGCGCGGCAGCGGCCGGCTGCCGCCGTGCCGCGCATGCGACCGGCGAGGGTGCCGGTGTTGCCGGCGAGCGCGAGGCTGGCGCGCAGGGCGGAGCCCTCGGCGCGTGCCGACATCTGGTCGAGCAGCCGCACGACCGTGGTGGGGGCGACGCGGTTGCCGCGCGAGAGGCCGGAGCCGTCTGCGAGCTGGGCTTTGACGCGGAGGGCCGAGAGCGCAGTGCGCTGCGCCGCCAACCCCGCGGTGGTGGTCCCGGCTGCGCCGTGGCGGGCGCCGACGCCGCGGAGCAGCATCTCGGCGTAGAAGTTGTCGGAGGGGCTGTTCGTCGCCGCGGCGAGCTGGGCCAGCGTGGGGGAGTTGACCTTGGCAAGCACCGTCGTGTCGGCACCGCTGGGGCCCGGCGCGCCGAACTGGACCGTGCCGCGGAGCCCGCCGCGTCGCATGCTCTCGCGCAGCCGCACGAGGACCTGCCGGGCTGGGTCGGTGACCGTGCCGGAGGCGAATCCGCGCAGTGTGACGAGCGCGCCGAGCCGCCCGCCGATCTCGCGGTTGTAGCCGCCGCCGGTGAGCGGCGTGCCCTGGTCGGCCGTCCACCCGTTCAGGTCGGCCCGCAGCTCGCCGTCGATCCGCTCGATGCCGGCCTTCGTCGCCGCCTGCGCCAGTGCGGTGATCTGGTCGAGCCGCAGGGCCGGGTCGCCGCTCCCACGCAGGATCAGGTCACCGCGCAGCACCCCGTCGTCGTCGATCTCGCCCGTGTGCCGTAGCTCGGTCGTCAGGCGCGCGCTGGGGCCGTCGAGCAGCAGCGCCGTCGACGTGGTGAAGAGCTTCGTGACCGACGCTGGGATGCGCTTGACGGTGGGCGCGCGGCTGGCCAGCACGGTCTGGGTCGCCGACTCGCGGACGTAAACGCTTGTGTTGCCCGGCATGCCCCGGACGATCGCTTTGAGCGACTTCTGCACCTGGGCTCGCGTCGTCGCGGTGGCGATCGACGGCAGGCAGAGCAACAGCACGGGCAGCAGGGCGACGGCAAACAGCCGTCGCCCGCGGCGGGAAGCGGGCGGACGCACGCATCAACCGTACCCGCTCACTTGGCGGAGGCACGCCGCCTCGGCGCACCGCCGCCCGCGGTGTTGGTTAGACGTACAGCGCGTCGAGCTCCGCCGAGAACTTTTCTTCGACGACGTTGCGCTTGACCTTGAGCGTCGGGGTCAGCTCGCCGGTCTCCTGGCTGAAGTCGGCCGGCAGGATCTTGAACTTCTTGATCTGCTCGACGGGCGCGTAATGGGAGTTCGCAGTGTCGAGGACGCGCTGCACCTCTTCGACGACCTTGGGCTCCTGCGACAGCGTCTCGAGGTCGGCCGGCAGACCTTGCTGCTCAGCCCACTGGGGCACCGTCTCGGGGTCGAGCGTGATGAGCGCGACCGGATAGGGCCGGCGATCGCCGTGCATCACGGCCTGGGAGATCAGCGGGCTGAGCTTGAGCTCGGCCTCGATGTTGGCGGGGGTGAGGTTCTTGCCGCCCGCGGTGATGATGATGTCTTTCTTGCGGCCCGTGATCGTGATGAAGCCCTCATCGTCGATCTCGGCGAGGTCGCCGGTGTGGAGCCAGCCGGCTTCGAGGGTCTCGGCCGTCGCTTCGGGGTTGTCCCAGTAGCCCTGGAACACGTTGTTGCCGTGCACGAGCAGTTCGCCGTCGTCGGCGAGCTTCACCTCGACGCCGGGAAGCGGCTTGCCCACGCTGCCGAGCTTGTTGGCCTCTGGCGAGCAGCAGGAGGTCGCGGTGGCCGTCTCGGTCATGCCGTAGCCCTGCATGAGCGGGACGCCGCAGGCGGTGAAGAACGAGATCACGTCGAGGCCGAGGGGCGCGGCGCCGGTGATCGCGCGCCGCAGGTGCCCGCCGAAGAGTCCGCGCACGAGGCCGTAGAGGCGCCCGTCAAGCTCGTCGTAGCCGGCCTGGAGCTCGGCGGGGATCGGCTGGCCGGCCGCGCGCAGGGCGTTGACCTTGAGGCCGACGTCGGTCGCCTTGGCGACGGTCTCCTCGCCGGCCATCTGGACGGCGACGGTGTAGAGCTTCTCGAAGATGCGCGGGACCGAGGGCAGCAGGCCGGGCTTGACCTCCTGGATCTCGCCGATGACGGCCTTGGTGTCGCCGCCGAAGTAGGCGAGCACGCCGCCGCCGTCGAGGACCGTCAGCTGGATTAGCCGCGCGAACGAGTGCGCAAGCGGCAGGAAGAGGTAGGCGACGTTGTTTTCGTCGGAGTCGGCCGTGCTGACGAGCCCCATCTCGAGCGACGAGTCGACGATCGCGCGGTAGTTGCCGTGTGAGAGGACGCAGCCCTTCGGCATGCCGGTCGTGCCCGACGTGTACATGATCGTGTACGGGTCTTCGGGCTTGACGGCGGCGGTGCGGGCCTCGAGCTCGGCCGGGTCGACGCTGGCTCCGGCAGAGATCAGATCGGCCAGCGGCGTCGCTCCTTCGGCCTCGCCGACGAGCACGATCACGTGCTGCAGGTTCGGGAGGTCAGCGCGAATCTCGGCGATCTTGGCGGCCTGCTCGGCGTTCTCGACGAACACCGCCACGGCGCCCGAGTTCGAGAGGACCCACTCGCACTCCTTGGGCGAGTTCGTCTGGTAGATCGGCACGACGATCGTGCCTGCGCGGGTGGCGGCGAAGTCGGCCAGCGACCATTCGCGGCGCGTGTTGCTGAGGATGCAGACGCGGTCGCCGGCGGCCACGCCCAGGGCGATCAGCCCTAGTCCGATCGCGGTCGACTCGTCGAGGAGCTCCTGGTAGCTCTGCTGCTTCCAGGTGTCGCCGTCCTTGAACGACGTCGCCGAGCTGTCGCCGTAGGCCGCGGCCGCTTTGGGCAGCAGATCGGCGATGGTCGAAGAGCCGGTGCCGGTCGGGTGGGTCATGCGAAGGTGGTCCTCAGTCGGTGCGGTGGGTGCGGAGACACGGCGGGGTGCCACGAGACAGTGCCGCGATCCTACCGTGACCCTCAGCACGCTTCGCCAGTTGTGTGGCGGCAGGACGCCGAGCCGGCCTGCGCGGCGGACGGCTGTCCGCCCGCGCCCACGCTGGCTCGGCGCTGCGGTGGTCTACTGGAACGGCGCCTCTGGCTCAACATGGGGCGGCGATAGGCAGGGCATCCGCTCGTTCGAGAGTGGACAAGATGACGCGTCGAGCGCCTCACTGGGGCGAGCGAAGCGCTCTTTGACTGGTGCTTCGCGGATCGACTTCTACGTCGCCGTCAGAAAGAAGCGATATGACCAAGATTGCCTCCAACCAGGATGCGCGGGCGTTGGCATTCGCTGACACCCGCGCCGATGCCCCGAACCCGCCCGCACCGGTCGAGGCCGCTCCGTCGACCATTGGGATCGGCGAACTTGAGCGCCTCACCGGGGTGGGCGCCGAACGCATCCGCACGTGGGAGCGCCGTTTCGGATTTCCGGAGCAGCTCTACCGTGCCAACGCGGCGCGGCGCTACGCGGTGTCGGACGTGCCGCGCGTCCTCGCGGCACGTCAGCTGATCGACCTGGGAGAGCCCGTGGCGTCGGCGATGGCCACGGTGAAGGCGGGCCGGACGCCGGCCGACCTCACCGTCCTGGAGCGCAGCTTCGGCGCGCTCGCCGCCCCCGTCACCGCCTGGCAAGGCCCTGAGCCGCTGGAGCTGCTGTGGGCCAACGAGGCCGCCCGCCAGTCGGCGCGTGGACCGATCGCCACGCCTGACCGGTCGCGGGCCGCGTTCCGCGCCTTGCAGCGCGTGATGGTGCCCGTCGGCGGGACCGCCGTCACGCTCGAACACCCTTCGCTGTGCCCGCCCACCGACGAGGTCCGCCGACTCCTGGTCTGGGGCGTCGGCCCGCCGGCGTTCACGCCGGCGATCGCCGTGGTGATGGAGCTACCGGCCAGCGAACAGGGCGACAGCGCCCCGCCGGAGCCGTCGTCGTCGCTTTGTGGCGGTCTGGATCCGCGCTGGCCTGCCGCGGTCGGGCGGGCGCGCCGAGCCTTGCAGCGCAGCAGCGGTCCCGAGGCGTTGAGCGACGCCTTGGCGTGCCTGCTCGAAGGCACGGGTGCCTGCGATGCGGTGCTGCTGCATCCTCAGGGCGGCGAGCTGGTCGCCGCGCAGTGGTCGCGGGGGCGCAGGCCCACGCCGTCGCTAGCGGGCTCGGCTGCGCGCGAGTTCCGCCGAGCGACGGAGCTCATGCGCCCGATGTGGCTGTCGGCTGGCGCGGCCGAGCTGCTCGCGGGGCCGGAGCATGGCGGTGCGTGCCTTGCGGTCCCGCTCGTGATCTCCGGCTGCTGCCGCGGCTACGTCGTGCTCGAGTTCCCGCAGCGGGTCGAGCTCCCTGGCCCCGCGGAAGAGCTGCTGCTGATGCTCGGCAGCGCGTTCGGCGCCTCGATGGGGAGGGACCGGGCCGCGACGATCCGTCGCCGGACGGCGGGGCTCGCCGCCGCCTAACGCTTACTCAGACGGGGTTCTCGATGTCGACGAAGCGGTGGTCGACGCCGAACTCGTGCGCGAGCAGGTCGCCGAGGCGCCGCACCCCGAACCGCTCGGTCGCATGGTGGCCGGCGGCGAGGAAGTGGATGCCCTCCTCTTCGGCCGCGCCCTGTGAACGCTCGGCGGGTTCGCCGGTGATGAACGCGTCGAGGCCAAGCGCAGCGGCCTCGTGCACGTCGTCGGCGGCGCCGCCGCTCACCACGCCCACGCGCCGCACGCGCTCGGGCCCATGCAAGAAGGCGACCGGCGGCTGGCAGATCTCGCCCACGAGGTCGGCAAAGGCCTCTGGGTCGAGGCCGTCGCCGGGGAGCGTGCCGGCGACGCCGAGTTCGCGGCCGCCGTGCGCGGCGAAGCTCGACCGGTCTGCGAGGCCGAGCGCGTCGGCGATCAGGGCGTTGTTGCCCACCTCCGGGTGCGCGTCGAGCGGCAGGTGGTAGGCCACGAGGCTCACATCGGCCACGAACAGCGGACGCAGCCGCCCGGCCATGATCCGGTCGATCGCCTGGGCCTGGCTGCTCCAGAAGAGGCCGTGGTGCACGAGCAGCAGATCGGCTTCGATCGCGACCGCCGTCTCGATCAGCGCGCGGTTGGCGCTGACGCCCGTGACGACGGTGCGCACCTCCTCGCGCCCCGGGACCTGCAGGCCGTTGGGGCCGTAGTCCTTGAACGCCGACGGCTCCAGCAGGTCGTCGAGGAAGGCGACGATGGCATCACGGGGCGCGGGGGTCGGCACGCGTCAACCGTAGCGGTGCGTTACTGTGCTTGGCACCTCTCGGGGCGTGGCGCAGCCTGGTAGCGCGCACC
>JAEZDB010000304.1 GCA_023429855.1 Actinomycetes bacterium | reverse complement strand
CCCTGGGGCGTGGGCGGGTCCCGGGCGGCCGGGGGCCGGGTAGGCGCCGTGCACCACCGGGCGACCTAGAGCGCGGCCGGCAGGTCGGGGAACTGCGCGAACAGCGCACCGTCGAACGTGACGATCTCCCGAACCAGCCCCTCCTCGAAGCCGAGCACGTCGAGCGCCATCGGCCGGTACGCGTCGTCGCCGGGCTTCTTCACGTAGGCCGCGACGGCCGGTTGGCCGTTGGCCTGCGTCAGCACGCAGCGCAACGCGCCAAACGACTCCGAGCCATAGCCACCACTGACCCAGCCCTGCACCACCCGGTCACGCCCTTCCCAGACGCCCGGCTGCGGCGGCATCGTGAAGCGTAGGTCCTCGTGCATCAGCGCGACCGTTGCTTCGACGTCGGCTCGCTCGGTCACCTCGACGTAGCGTGCGAGCAGCTCGCGCTGCGCCGCAGTGCTGTCTTGCTCCGGTCGCCACTCCGCGCGCGGGGTGGGAAGGTGCTCGCGCAGTCCCGCCCGCGCGCGCTGCAGCGCCGAGTTGACCGACGCCTCCGTCGTGTCGAGCACGTCGGCGGTCTCTCGAGCCGAGCAGTCGAGCACGTCGCGCAGCACGAGCACCGCCCGCGGGAGTGGTGCGAGGTGCTGGATGGCTGTGAGAAACGTCAGCTCGATGGTCTCTTTGGCGACCACGGCCTCGTCGGGGCCGTCGTCGGTCGACGGCAGCTCGGCGAGGAGCGCATCGGGAAACGGCTGAAGCCAGAGCACCTCGCCGCCCGGACCCACTGCGCGCGGGCGCTTGTCGAGCGCGTCAAGACACGCGTTCGTAGCGATCTTGTAGAGCCACGCCCGCAGCGAGGCGCGCCCCTCGAACTGCTCGCGTTTGCGCCACGCGCGCAGGAAGGTCTCCTGGACGAGGTCCTCGGACTCCTCCAGCGAACCGGTCATCCGGTAGCAGTGCACGCGCAGTTCGCGAGTATGGCGGCGGACCTGCGCCTCGAAGGCTGCCTGGTCGGTCGAGATGGTCATGGTCGTTGAGACGGCGTGGGCGCCGAAAACTCATCATCCGACACGGCTGGGCCTGAGGCCTCAGCCCAAGCGGAACGAGTCGGCAGGGTAGACGCCGAGCAGCTTGACGTCGGTGGTGAAGAACGCAAGCTCCTCCAGCGCGCGAGCGAGTGCCGGCTCGTCTGGGTGTGCTTCGACCTCGGCCAGGAACTGCGTCGCGCTGAACATGCCGCCCACCATGTAGCTCTCGAGCTTCGTCATGTTGATGCCGTTGGTCGCGAAGCCGCCAAGGGCCTTGTAGAGCGCCGCCGGCAGGTTGCGGACGTTGAACACGAACGTCGTCACGACCGGCCCATGCCCGGCAGGCGCCCGGTCTGGGACGCGCGAGAGGACCACGAAGCGCGTGGTGTTGTGCGCTTCGTCCTCGAAGTCGCGCGCGAGGACCTCGAGCCCGTACGTCTCAGCGGCGAGCGGCGGTGCGATCGCGGCCTGCGTCGGATCGCCCGCTTCGGCGACCTCGCGCGCTGCGCCAGCGGTGTCGCCCGCGACCACCGGCTGCAGGCCGAGCTCGCGGATCGCTTTGCGGCACTGCCCGAGCGCGTGCACGTGGCTGCGGACGGTCGTCAGGTCCGTGCGCGTCGCGCCCGGCAGCGCCATCAGCGCGAATTGGATCCGCAGGAAGTGCTCGGCCACGATGTGCAGCCCCGAGTCCGGCAGGAAGTGGTGGATGTCGGCGACGCGCCCGGCGATCGAGTTGTCGATCGGGATCATCGCCAGTTCGGCGTCGCCGCCGGCAACAGCGGCGAAGACGTCTTCGAACGAGGCGCACGAGACCGTTGCCAGCTCGGAGTAGTGCTGGCGGCACACCACATGCGAGTTCGACCCCGGCTCGCCCTGGTACGCGATCCGGGCCACGCCGTGGGTGGTGGGGGAGCTGGCGTTCACGCCGCGTATCGTCCCACGCCTCCCAGCCGCCCGGCCGCTACGGCATCAGCGCAGAAGGGAGCGACCTCAGCATGCAAACCGTTGGCCGTTGGCGGAGCACGCGAATGCGCCCAGACGCGCACGATCGCGCGCAACACGCCTGCAGCGAGTACTTCGCGCCGCTTCGCACCTAGCGTCGAAGGCGTGGTTCGCTTTGACCGACATCGACAGCTCCTGACGTGCTCAACCATCGCCGTCGCAGCCGCCGCCGCCAGCATCGTTCTGGCGTCCACGCCCGACTCGGGCGAAGCCCAGCGAGGCGACAGCGGTCCCGGGGTGGCGACTCCGTCATCGCCCACGAGCGTGTTGCCGTCGTCGGTGCCAGCGACCACCGCGCCTTCGACGCCGGCAGCTGACCAGCCGCAGGAGCGGGCAGTGCGCGTCTGGTTCACCTCCGGCGAGCAGTTTCTGTCGAGGACGCGCACCGTGCCCTCGTCGCCGTCCGTGGTGGAGTCGACCGTTGACCGCTTGCTCAGAGGTCCGACCGCCGCTGAGGCCCGCGAGAACGTCGAAAGCCAGATTCCCGTCGGCGTCACACTGCGGTCGATCGACGTCGACGACGACCTCGTCGCCCAGGTGCATCTTTCGCCCGGGTTCTTGAAGGGCGTACCGACCGATGCCGCCCTCCGCACCGACGAGCAGCGGGCAACGCTGCGCGCACGGCTGGGACAGGTCACCTACACCGTCACGCAGTTCGCGCACGTCAAGACGGCGCAGATCTACGCCGGCGACCAGGCGCTCGCCACGTTCGACCGTGGTGACTACCGGCGGCCGAGCGGAGATCCGCCGGAGACATCGGTGGACCCAGGCGACGCCGACACCGGAATCCGCCGAGTCCAGGAAGATCTCGCTGAGCTCGGCTACCTTCCGAGAGCCGCCGTCGACGGGAAGTCGGGCGATCGCACCCGCCAGGCCGTGCTCGCTTTCCAAGGCTGGGAGGGCCTCGCACGCGACGGCGTCGTCGGCCCCCAGACCCGCCGGCAACTGCGAACGGCGGCGCGTCCGAAACCGCGGGGGGAAGGACGGCGGATCGAGGTGTATCGCGGCAAGGGCGTCGCGCTTGTCGTCAGAGGAGGCCGAACGGTGCGCGCCCTGCACGTCTCCACAGGCAAGCCCTCGCACGAAACGCCAGCTGGAACGTTTGAGGTCTTTCGCAAGGAGCGGCGCTCCTGGTCGGTGCCGTTCTCAGTGTGGTTGCCGTACGCCTCGTACTTCAACCGCGGCATCGCGTTCCATGAGTACGCGACGGTTCCGGCCTACCCTGCGTCACACGGCTGCGTACGCGTGGCGGCGCCAGACGCGGCGTGGCTCTACGAGTTTGCGACCATCCGCACCGAAGTTGAGGTCCTTTGAGATGAGCGCACGCCTGGAAGCCGTCAAAGACTCGTTCTGGCTGCCCTCCGCGATGACGGTCACCGGTTCGGTTGCGGCCGCGTTCGCGCTCACCTCGGTGCAGCCGCTTGCCGCGATTCACCTCGGCGTCTTCGGACTGTCCGACGAGGCGTCCGCCCGCGCGGTCCTCCAGACGATCGCCACTGCCACCGTTTCCGTGGCAGGTCTCTCGTTCTCCGTGACGCTCGTCGCGCTGACACTCGCTGCCCAGCAACTGTCTCCCCGGGTGCTGCGGACGTTCAGAGCCGACCGGGTCGCGCAGGTCACGCTCGCGTCGTTCCTCGGTGCGTTCGCGTATTCGCTGACGGTGCTTGCCCGCCTTGGCAGCGTCAGCGGACCGCAGGTGCCGGAGTTTGCGGTCACGGTCGCGATGGTCTTTGCCCTTGGATCGTTTGCGATGTTCGTCGCCTTCATCGGCGACATCGTCGTCGCGCTCCAGGCCTCGACCGTCATTCGTCGCATCGCGGACGACGCGCAGGGCGCCATCCGCGGCAGGAACCCGCGGGGGATCGGCAGCGCTGGCGACGACCAGGCTCTGGCGCCGACGCTCGGTGCGATCATGTCACGGGGAGACGGGGTGCCCATACGCGCACGATCCCACGGCTACCTGACGCACCTCGACCGCCAGATCGTGTCCCTTGCCGCCGAGCACGACTGCTTTGTCTGCCAGTGCGCGCCAGTCGGCGACTATGTCGTCCACGGGCAGGTCTTGGCGGAGGTCTGGCCCGCCGGTACGGCCCGCCCGCCCCTTGAGGAATTCGGAGAGTGCTTCCGGCTTGCTGCCGAGCGGACGTTCGCGGCCGACCCGGCGTTCGCGGTGCGTCAACTCGCCGATGTCGCCCTGCGCGCGCTGTCCCCTGGCGTCAATGATCCGACGACTGCCGAGAACGCGATGAGCGCGCTCACCGACGTCTTGATCCGGTTCGCTGCCGACGACCCCGTGACCGCGTTGCGCGTTGACGAGCGAGGCAGTCCACGGCTGCTGGCGCTGGTGCCGAGCTTCGACGACCTGTTCCGCGTCGGCTTCGAGGAGGTCGAAGCCGCCGCGAAGGGACAGGTCGCCATCGAGCGGCGTCTTGCCGCGCTCCGCGCACTGCTGAGCGCTCAGGTCGCGGAAGCGGCATGACTGGTCTCCTCGG
This sequence comes from Actinomycetes bacterium, assembly GCA_023429855.1. Lineage (GTDB taxonomy): Bacteria > Actinomycetota > Thermoleophilia > Solirubrobacterales > Solirubrobacteraceae > JAGIBJ01. The sequence continues at coordinate 9,313 of JAEZDB010000304.1, read as the reverse complement.
CGCCAGCCAATAGGCTCGGCCGTGCAGATGCTCACCGTCCTTTCGCCCGCCAAGTCGCTTGATTTCGAGTCCAAGCTCCCGACCAAGAAGTACTCGCAGCCCCGTCTGCTCGACGATGCCGAGGCCCTGGCAGATCAGATGGCGGAGCTGACGCCCGACCAGATCGGCAAGCTCATGGGCATCTCCGACGAGCTCGCGGGCCTGAATGCGGACCGCTTCCGCGAGTTCTCGCTGCCGTTCGAACCAGGTCGCGAACGCCCGGCCGTGCTCGCGTTCGCCGGCGACGTGTACACCGGCTTGGAAGCTCCGAGCTTCGGCGAGCGCGACTTCACGGAGGCGCAGAAGACGCTGCGCATCCTCTCCGGGCTCTACGGCGTGTTGCGTCCGCTGGACCTGATGGCGCCGTACCGCCTGGAGATGGGGACCAAGGTCACCACCGCCGCGGGCAGCTCGCTCTACGCGTACTGGCGAGAGCGCGTGACGGCGCTGCTTGCCGAGGACCTGGAGGCGTCGCCTGGCCCCGCCGTGCTCGTGAACCTCGCGAGCACCGAGTACTTCGGCGTCGTCGACACCAAGGCCCTGGGCGCCAAGGTGATCTCGCCGCGGTTCCTCGACGCCCCGCAGTCAGACCCCACCCAGCTGAAGGTCATCTCGTTCTCAGCCAAGAAGGCCCGCGGCGCGATGGCTGGCTGGCTCGTCCGCGAGCGCATCCACAGCCCGCGCAAGCTGCCGGAGTTCACCGGCCTCGGGTACGCGTACGACGCCGACCGCTCGACGCCGACCGAGCCGACCTTTACGCGGGCGGCGAGCTAGCGCTCAACCGGCGCTCCCGAATCACGCAGCCTCGGTCGGGTAGCGACCGTGACAGCCTCGCAGCGACCGGTCCTGTCCGCCACCCAACTGAGACTCGCCCGTCCGCTCGCGACAAGCTGCAGGGCATGCGTCGCTTCGTGCTTCCCATCGCTCTTCCGGCTCTCCTTGCTGCCGCCGCGGCCCCGGCGGCCCACGCCGCCGAACCCTGGGAGACGGCCAACGAGTCGTTCGTCTGTCCCGACAACCAGTCGTCGTCGCCGTTCTACAACGGCGCGTCAGCGTCGGCCACCTACGACTCCACGTTCAAGCTCGGGCATGCCATTCCGGCGGCCATGCTCGATAGCTACGTGCCGCAGGGTCTCGGTACCTGGAAGGACTGGGGTGGCCCGAGCAAGGACCTGCTGCTGCAAGCGGCGTACAACGACGAGAGCCACCGTGCCGTACTCGTGGGCCTGGTGCCGGGCGGCGGCGAGACGAACATGGTCACGCTCGTCGGCCCTGGCAAGCAGGGCTACGTCGACGCGCACGTCGGCGGCGTCGCGGTCGCGGGCGGCTTCCTCTACATCACAGGTGACGAGGTCGACGGGCTCCCGACGGTCCTGCGGTTCGCTTTGCCAGCCGTCGCCGCGGCCCTCGCAAACGGCGGCGAGCTGAAGGCCGAGGCGCGCCAGAAAGTCGACGTCGGGCGACCCGGCTTCAAGGCGTCGTTCATGAGCCAGCAGGGCCGCACCGTCTGGATCGGGACGTTCGACGACAACAGCCGCAACCGCATGTACCGCTTCAGCATCGGCCCCAAAGGCGGACTGCAGCGGATCGGCGGCCCAGGCAACTGGCAGCAGGTGCCGAAGAAGTCGCAGGGGCTGGCAGTGACGAAGGACCACTTCATCTTCAGCACGTCGCACACGTCGATCGCCACGAGCAACGTCTACGTGATTCGCCGCGGCAAGAAGCTCCTCGACAAGGCCTACCCCGAGGACCTCACCTGCTTCGCGGCGCCGAGCATGTCGCAAGGCATCACGCTGAGCAACGGCAAAGCGTTCCTGTCGTTTGAGTCGGGGTCGTTCCGCTACCGCGCCGACCCCTGCGACAAGGGCATCTTCGACGGCGACTGCACCCGCAACGTGGTCACGCACCTGCACCGCGCTTCGCGGGCGGCGCTCATCGGCATGACCTGAGCGGGGCTTCGCCGCTCGGGCGACCACGGTTGCCCGTCGCGTCTGACTTTCGTAACCAGGAGAGCAAGGCTCGGGTGGTGTCCTGTGCGAGCGGGTTTCCTGGCTCTCGCGGATCTGAGGACACCATGCCGTCGAAGACCACCGACCAGTTGCAGCGCCTCGAGCGCCAGCTCGATCAGACCTCGCGCGCCGACGGGTTCACCGTGCTGCCCATGGTGACGGCGTCGGTGCCTGCATCCGCCCTGAAGGAGCCGGCGGCCGAGGTCATCTCGTTGACGCTTGCGCACCTCGAGCGGGCGCAATCGGCGCCGTACCGCCGGGCCGCGTAGTCCCGGCGCTCGAGGTGATCGAGCGCCGGGCTTGGGAGGTCAGGCGGCACCTTCGACCTGAGCTTCGTCAGCGGCCACGGCCTCCGGGTCCTCAGCGGTGGGTTCCGGTGCCGCGTCCTTGCCGTTGATCAACCGCTGGGCCACCGGCAGCAGCGCCGCCGCGGCGCCAACGGTGCCGGCGACGCCTCGCGAGAGGCCCTCGGCGCCGTCGAGGACGATCAGCTGCTCGACGTTGTCGTACTGCCTGGCAGCCGCAGCGACGATCTCCGGCAGTCGCTCGGCGATCTGCTGGGCGATGACCGCCTCGGAGTTCGTGGCCAGGGCGGCGTTGCGTGCCTGGATGCCGTCGGCCTCGGCGATCGCCCGGGCTTTGACGGCCGAGGCCTGGGCGTCGCCCGTGACCTTCGTCGCCTTAGCCTGCGCCTCGCCCGTGAGCTCCGTGGCCTTGGCCTGCGCGGCCGCAGCCAGCTCAACCTCGCGTGCCTTGGCCTCAGCCGCCTTCACGGCAGCCTCCCGCGCGGCCTGCGCCAACGTGACCTGCTCGTACGCCTGCGCGTCGGCCGGGCGCCGGACCTGCGGCCTGCGGCCGGCCGAGGTTCTCGATGTAGCCCGGCTCGTTCTCGTGCACGGGATCGGTGATCGACTGCAGCTGGAACGAGTCGATGTGCAAGCCGAGCTTCTCCATCTCAGACTGGCACGCCTCCAGGACCTGGCTGCGCAGCGCCTCGCGGTCGGAGATGAGCTCTTCGACCGTCATCGACCCGACGATCGAGCGCAGCTGGCCGTTGGCGATGTTCTCCACGGCGACCTTCATCTGGTCTTGCTGACCGAGGAACCGTCGCGACGCATTCGCGATCGACGTGAAGTCGTCGGCCACTTTGAAGACCACGACGCCGCGAACGACGACGGGCACTGATTGACGGCGGACGAGGGACTCGTTGGGTACCGGCGCCGCCGACCGGAATGGTCAACGTCTCGAGCGACAGCTTGCGGACCGTCTGGAGTACGGGCAAGACGAGCGTGCCGCGACCGGAGACGATCTTGAAGTCCATCGACTCGCCGGCGTTGTTGTCGCCCCGGGCCAAGAACCCGGAGATGATGAGCGCTTCGCTGGGCTCGGCGACTTTGTACATCCACCATCCGATCAGGATGAGGAAGAGCAGCGCGGCCATGACCGCGATAGCGGGGGAATGTGGTTGGTTCCATATTCAGAGCTCCGGGGTTGGGTGTTTGGTAAGAGAGGGGGCATCGAGCGGCTCGACGTCGACAGTGCGGGGAGGGGCGTAGGCCACGACGCGAACCATCTGGCCGGCCGGGATCGTGCCCGCAGCAGCGGAGCGCGCGCAGAACTCCTCGGTGCCGCTGCGGACGGGGCCCTGTACTAACGAACGTGTATCCAAGTGCCATTTCGTCCCTCGGGCGGTGACCGCCCCAATCGGCGGCGCGCTCGAGGGAAGAACGTGGGCGGAGCGCAGCATGCTCTCGAGTTCGACGATGCGCGCGGTTGTGATCGCGTGCTCTCGGCCGAGATCCTCTGCGTCGCGCCGTGCGTCTGGTGTCCGGTCGTCGATCGGTCCAAGGCACCGTGACGCAAGCGTCTTCAACCGGGTTAGCTCCGCTCGATGAGACTCAGCCTCAGCTGCGGTCAGCACAAGCGGCAGGTGCCGACGGTCGGGGGCAGCGGCTGCGGTCATCACGCCATCGTGAACTTCCCGGCGGCAGGCCTGGACGAGGTCTCGGTCGGCCGCGGTTTTCAGGACGAATCCTGAAGCGCCTGCGCGCAGGGCTTCAAAGAGGAACTGCTTGGCGGGGCGTGGCCATAGGGAAAGGTCCCCATCTTGGGGTGCGTGCGGCCAAGATGGTTAGCGCTACCCATTGCGCGGCGCCGCGCGGCGCGGCACGCTCTCTCGGTGCCACAGAATGAGGTTCTGCTCCTGCAGTCGCGCAACCCCGCTAACGAGTTGTACGACCGAGCGTGCGACATGCTCGAGGCAGCGCAGGGGCTGCGTCGCGCGCTTCGCGCCCCTGGCCATCAGCCCGCGCTGAACGCCACATTCGGATGCCTCACCGATGTCCTGATCGAGCTGACCGCCGCTATCGAAGAAGTTGGCCGTGCGCCGAGTCGATTTGAATCCGAACGAATGACCGACGGTCGCCGATGAGCGCCGAGGGCCCGGCAGTTGTCCGAACGCTCACTGACCTCGAAGCGCGCGGTGGCTGCTGGCATCTGACGCGTTTGACTGCGGAAGAAGCGCACGTGGTTCTCGATGCTGCGGCCGACCGGGCCGGCGATCACGTCCGCTGCCGCGCTCCGCAGGTCATCGCCTATGTCACCGCGCGCGCAGCGTACGATCTTCGCGCGTCGGGCAGGCCGCGCCAGGACCCGCGTTCATCGCCGGGTGCGTGAAAGGGGCACGAACGCTCGATCGACCTGCTTGCGCTGCGAAGGTGCCTCTAGCGGGCCATCGGGACGCTCTTGCGAATCGGTGCCGTGCTCGTAGGCCGCGTAGGCCGTCCACCCTGCGACCGTTGCTACCACAGACGTTTGAAGGACTTGACCGGCATTCAGAAGATCCAGCGTGAGGCACGCTGCTCCGCTGGCGCCGCCGACGGCGAGGGCGGTCCTCGCCCAATCGCCGCTGCGGGCGTGGCTGAGCCAGCTACCGGTAGTGGTTCGCAGGAACTCGGAGGCGGTCACGGCAGACTTCTCGCGTCATGTTGGAGTACTCGACGTGGGCGAGATGGAAGCGTTCTTGATCGCCTTCGCCCGTTACAGCCACGACGAGCCAGCTGTCGCTGGAGTCGAGGCTATCGATCTTTACGCGGGTTCCTTCGGTGATCTCGTGTTGGTCGCTCATGACACGCTCTCGTCGGTCGGCCAGCAGCCGTGCTTGGCGAAGAACTCGCGGGCTTCGGCTTCGCGATGACGGTCTTCGTCGCCGGCGACACCGAGACGGAACAGCGCGTTGAGGAACTTGATAGACGCGCCCGCCGAGAAGATCGGGATCCCGATGCCGAGCGCTAGCTCGCTGGCGCCGCCGCCGGCGACTACCACCACGCCACCGAGCATCATTGCGTAGGGCAGCCACACCCGAACGATCGAAAGCATGATCTAACGCGCCGGTGATTCGAACTGGGTCGGAAGGTTTGCTGCGGGTCGGGGCTCGGTCTGATCGCGCGCCTCGGGGCGCTGCCGGCGGGAGCTCAGGGTGCGTTCCCATACGGGGGCGACCACGGGCCGGATCGCGGGGCGCCTCAAAGACGGTGCGTGTCGTTGATTGTCGTGCTGCAGCATCGGGTCTCCTCTATGTGAGCGGGATCCAGTAGCCCCGCGGTCTATCTCAGCTTTCAAACGCAAGCCAGGCGTCCGCCATCTGAGAAGCGATGGCGACAAGGTGTTGAAGGTGCCGGGCGGCCAGGCGCTCCAGTAGCTCGGTGCCGTCGGGCGTGAGCGTGACCCTCACCCGCGCGCCGTGATCGGCGTCGCGATCTCGCCTGACCAGGCCAGCTGCTTCAGCGCGGTCGATCAGGCCGACGACGCTGTGGTGTCTGAGCTGCAGCGTTTCGGCCAGATCGCGAACCGTTGGACCGCCAGCTGCATCTGAGGAGCGAATGGCAAGCGCCAGCTGAAACTGGTTTGGCGTCGTGTCGAGGCTGCGGGCCTCTTCCTCTGCCCATGCCAAGTACGCGCGCAAGCCGGCTCGCAGCTGCGCCAGGCGCTGGAGCTCGTACTCGGTCACCCGGGTTCGGGGCGCCACTTCGACAGCGAGGTCTGGCTCAGGCCGGTTCATCCAAGACATTCCTCAGAGCTTGAACGAGCACGCACGTAGGACAACAAGCGCGGGTCATCAGATTGCAGGCGATCGACGGGCTGGCCGGTGCATGCGAGCAGCTCCACGGTGGCGCGACCGGCGTACAGGCGCGTCAGGCGCCAGTGCGCGCCCGATTGCTCCCAGGCCAGCAGGTCCTCTAGCCCTAGAGCCTTCCGCTGCTTGATCCCCTCCATCCACACAGATCGTAGCACGATATCGTTATGCGATATCCCTGCTAGAGTCGTAGCGGACATCGACAAGGAGGAACGCATGGCGCTCACGATCGGCGACTTGGCCCCAGACTTCTCGGCGCAGACCACGGACGGTGCGATGCGCTTTCACGAGTGGATCGGCGACGGCTGGGCGGTGCTCTTTTCCCATCCGCGCGACTTCACGCCGGTTTGCACGACCGAGCTCGGATACATGGCGCAGATCAAGCCCGAGTTCGACCGGCGTGGCGTCAAGATCGCGGGGCTGTCAACCGATCCGATCGAGAATCACGAGCAGTGGGCTAAGGACATCGCCCATCTGCTCGGCACGGCGGTGAACTACCCGATCATCTCCGACCCGGACTTTGCGATCGCGACGGCCTACGGGATGCTTCCGCCGGATGTCTCCGGAGACCCGACCAAACGAACGGCAGCCCAGAACGCGACCCTTCGAAACGTCTTCGTCGTAGGCCCGGACAGGACCATCCGGCTCGTGCTGATCTACCCGATGAGCACCGGGCGCAACTTCGACGAGATCCTCCGCGCCCTCGACGCGCTGATTCTGACCGAGTCCCATCAGCTTTCTACACCCGCGCAGTGGCAGCCGGGCGAACCAGCGATCCTGTCCGGCGCTGTCACCGATGAGCAGGCGCGCGAACGCTTCCCCGGAGGTTTTGAACAGCCGCTGCCGTACATGCGCGTCGTCGAACTGGACGCTCGCCACCGCACGCCAGCGTGACCACCGTCTAAATGCTCCACGTCATCGGCCCCCCGTGCCACAGCGTCAAGAACGCCGGGTGCGTAGACGTATGCCCCGTGGACTGCATCCACCCTGCGCCGTGGGAAAGGGACTTCGCCGAGCACGAGCAGCTGCACATCGATCCAGAGGAATGCATCGGCTGCGGCGCATGCGTAGCAGCATGTCCGGCCGACGCGATCAGCGGCCTCAACGCAATGCCACCCGGCTGGGAAGGATCCCCCGAACGTAACGCCGCCTACTTCAAGCGACGCGCCGAACACGAGCACGTAAACCAGCACACGAAATCAAACCCCTCGAGAACCGAAAGGAACCTATGACGCAAAGCCAACCCGGTCCCCAACTTCACGCTGTCCTCGACGAGCTACGCGCCGCGGGCACCGCCTACACAGATGCCTATCGCGCTCCACGAGACGCTGCCCCTCGCTACAAGGTCGCGATCGTGGCCTGCATGGACGCCCGCCTAGACATTCCAGCGCTCTTCGGGCTGCACCCCGGGGACGCGCACATCATCCGAAACGCCGGCGGTACCGTGACCGACGACGTCATCCGATCCCTCACCATCTCGCAAACAAAGCTCGGTACGCAGGCGGTTCTCCTGGTGCATCACACCGACTGCGGGCAACAGTCCTACCGCGACGCCGACCTTCGCCGCGAACTGCTCCAACGCACCGGCCAGGAACCAGAGTGGTCGCCGCAAGCCTTCGAAAGCGCAGAAGCTGACGTCCGCGAATCGATCCGGCGAATCACGAGCAGCCACTTCCTCGACTTCGACGCCGTTGCCGGGTACGTCTTCGATACCGCGACCGGCAACCTCAACGAAGTAATCCCCTCAGCCCGGACTCAGACCGGGTCGGCAAAGACCCCATCCGCGCAGCACCACTAAAGCCACGCACCGCCCGTCGCAACCACCGGTTCGCCTCTCCTCACGATCGGGCACTCCACACGCAGCTTGAATCGGTCGCACAGATGCTGCGTATCAACGGCGTCAGCGCGCTCGTTGACGTGCGCGCGTCCCCCCGTCGCGAGCTCACCCGCAATAGAACCAAGAGGCGATTAAGTGCGCCCCCCCGGACGGCAACCCCTATCACTGCGGGCAGTCGAAACGGATCTGTCACCAGCGACCATTCGATTGACCGCCGAGCCGGCAAAACCGGCGGCAGGGGCTGAAAGGCAGTATCGGGCGCCGTGCCATGCTCGACCGCCTCCCGAGCCACTTACGCGGAAGGCCCCCATTTGCGGGGCATTCCGTCGAAATGGCACCTGGCGACACGTTCGTTGGTACTGGGCCGACGGGAATCAGGACGGCGCCGACGCGACCCGGCGGAATGCGATCAGTGACGCGTACAACCTTTCCGACCACGCGATGATCAGACGTGTGCGGCCGAAAACTGCGGATGCGTCCCATAAGCTCAACGAGCAAACGCGGAAACTCTTTGTCAATCCACAATTGGTCATAAATATACACTTTAAACCCACCTTTATCAAGTAGCTCTCGAGGGGTTGGCTGAACGTTCGAGTGGGAACGCGCCAACGGTCCCTCGACCTGTCGCCGCGTCTTGGCCGGCTCCGACCAGTGGGTGAATCGAGCGCGACCGGCGCTCGCATCGAACGGGCGGCGTACCGCGCGTAGGAGCAGCTTTGAGCCACACCACCTGCCACATGTCGATCTCGCTCGACGGCTTCGTCGCCGGGCCAGAGCAGAGCCGCGACGACCCGCTGGGGAAGCGGGGCAAGGAGGTCCACCTGTGGCATATGGGCGACCCGCGTGCCACCGCCGAAGACGAAACCGCCGCGGGCTGGCTGATGCGGCCGCGCGGGGCCTACGTGATGGGTCGGAACATGTTCGGCCCGGTGCGCGGCGAATGGGACGCCGCCGAAGACTGGCGGGGGTGGTGGGGCCCAGAGCCGCCGTACCGCGCGCCGGTGTTCGTCCTCACCCACCACGCGCACGCACCGATCAAGATGGAAGGCGGCACGACCTTCCACTTCGTGACGGACGGCTTTGACGCCGCCTACGCCCAAGCGCTGGCGGCTGCCGGCGGCGACGGCATCGACATCGCCGGCGGAGCCTCGACGGTGCGGCAGGCGCTGGTCGCGGGCGTCGTCGACGAACTCACCCTCGACATCGCCCCGGTGCTGCTCGGCTCCGGCGAGCGACTGTTCGACGGCGTCGACCGCTTCGACTTCGAACCGGTCGAAGTGCTGCACTCCCCGC